>NZ_JCAIJG010000123.1:0-36604 GCF_059735615.1 Desulfosporosinus sp. Tol-M2 | reverse complement strand
CATTTTGTACCGGCGGGGATGTAGTATGGGAGGAAAAAGAATTAAGAGTGCAGGTTTACTGGAGGTATCCTCCCCCCCAAATAATAAGGATGTCGCGCAAGCCTGTAATTGCCGCGGTTAAGGGATATTGCATGGGAATGGGAAACTGTCTTGCCTACTTTAGTGATTTTACCATTGCCGCTGAGAATGCCGTTTTTGCCCAGGGTGGGCCGCGTGTGGCTAATCCTGTTGATGGTTATGTGGTAGCATACCTGGTAAGTGTGGTGGGCGCGAAAAAAGCACGTGAAATATATATGCTCTGCCGCCGGTATACGGCCCAAGAAGCACTTGAAATGAAACTGGTCAATACGGTAGTTCCTTTGGAAAAAATCGACGCGGAAGTTGACAAATGGAGTGAAGAAATACTGACCTTGAGCCCTGGGTGTATAGAAGTCCTCAAGGCGACTTTTGATATGGAAATCGATTATATGGCCGGATCATACGGCCAATTGGCCAGGTTAATGTTTCCCGACTGGTTTACCAGTTTGGAATCTAAAGAAGGTCCCCGGGCTTTTTTGGAAAAAAGAAGGCCCAACTTCTGGAAAATCCGCAAGGATGAGCTGAAAGCCAGGGGGAAAACTGATTTGTAAGGTGGAATACCACTTTTGTGCTATTGGTGTATGATTTGGGGAATTTATGATGCTAATAAATTCTTCAACCGCTCTGCGTAATGACTATGGTATGATTTCAAATTGGCTCACCAAACTGCCGAGCCGATTTATATTACAAAAAATGGTGAAGGCGATGTAGTGGTCATGAGCATTAATGCACTCGAGCAGCGAGAAAGAATGTTGGAGCACCGCGTAAAGGTTTTGGAGGCTGAGCTTTCACGCCTATCCGGAGAGCCAACTTATACTGTGACTGAAGTGAGAAATCCTGATTAAGATCTACATAAGGGATAATGCCGCCGGGAGTGTGACCAGGAGTATGCAGACAGTGCCGAGTCAGCTTCCCAATCTGAATGTCCAGATTTATTTCATTCCCCAATATTTTCAGGTACTTTTCGCCAAAATCCCACCAAAGTCCTGCTAAAGAATCCTCTGCAGTTCCACTAGCCCGGTTTATCATCCTTACCCTCCTTAACTAAGCGCGGAGACAGTTTTATAACCGCCCGTAACATTTAATACTTTGAATCCTTTTTGACTGAGTATCCGGTCCGCAATATAACCACGCAAGCCTACCTGGCAGTATTCAATGATAGTCTTGTTGGGATCTAGTTCCCAAATTCTTTCCCGTAAGCTGTCTATGGGTATATTTACGGCTCCAGCTATATGTCCGTTAGCAAATTCTTTCTGGCTGCGCACATCTACCAGGGTATAATCTTCATCCTTATACATTTCAATATCTTTCCAAGCTACCACATGGGTCATGTCTGCTAAAATATTCTGCGCTGCAAAACCAGCCATATTTACCGGATCTTTAGCCGAGGAAAATGGCGGAGCATACGCAAGTTCCAGTTCGGTTAAATCCTCCACTGTACCGTCCAGCCTTATCACGGCGGCAATAACATCAATTCTTTTATCAACCCCATCATAACCTATCGCCTGGGCCCCTAAGACTTTTCCCTGCCCATTGAATAGCAGTTTTAAAGTCATCGGCAAAGCTCCCGGATAATAGGAGGCATGGGATTCAGGATGAACGTATACTATTTGATAAGGCAGATCGGCTTTTTGCAGAACCCTTTCGTTGGCTCCGGTACTAGCCGCCGTTATGCCAAAAACTTTAATGATAGAAGTACCCTGGGTACCTTTATAAACTGAATGCAAGCCCGCCACGTTATCGGCCGCTATTCTGCCCTGCTTATTGGCCGGTCCGGCTAAAGGAATCGCCGTTTTCTGCTTTGTAATAAAATCAACTACTTCTACCGCGTCCCCCACCGCATAAACACAAGTCTGATTGGTTTCCATCTTTTCATTGACCAGGATGTGCCCACGGGGGCCCAACTCTAAGCCGCTGTCTTTAATAAAAGCTGTATCGGGGGCCACTCCTATAGCTAAAATTATTAAATCTGCATCCAGCTTAAGGTTACTATTCAAGGTAACTTCCACCTGATTACCTATTTCCTGAAAAGATTTAACTCCGTCGCTTAGTATAAGATTAATGCCCTGCTTAAGCAGTTCCTTTTCGAGCATTACCACCATATCATCATCAAATGGAGCCAGAATATGCGGAGCAGCTTCAACTAGAGTCACGTTCAGGCCTCTTTTCCGGAGATTTTCAGCCATCTCAATGCCTACAAGGCCACCGCCGATCACAACCGTGCTATTTACTCCCTGATGATCAACATAAAGTTTTATGGCATCAGTATCCGGAATATTGCGCAAGGTAAATATTCTTTTACTGTTTATACCTGAAATGTTAGGTCTTAACGCCTTAGCTCCCGGCGAGAGTATTAAATAGTCATACCTTTCTTCATATATTCCCCGGCTTTTGCTGTTCACGATAACCTTTTTGTCAGCTGTAACTACCTGAGTGACTTCACTGTTATTTCGAACATCGATATTGTACCTGGCGTGCATTGATTCCGGAGTTTGTACAAAGAGCTTGCTACGTTCCTTAATAGTTTCACCAATATAGTATGGCAGTCCGCAGTTGGCAAAAGAAATATACTCATCTCTTTCAAACATGATAATCTCAGCATTTTCATCCAACCTTCTGAGCCGGGCCGCCGCCGATGCTCCTCCAGCCACCCCGCCAACTATCAATACTTTTTTACCCACTTTTATACCTCCCATAATATTTTATGTTAAGCATATTCACCGGCATCCTCCTTGGGCAAAAGGCCTTAATTTCTCAACTATGTTTATATACCAGGAATACTCATTTTTGGTTAAACAACTTTAGAATGAAGACGGATTCTAACATTTTTGCAAGAGGTAATAAATCTAATTATCCCTTGATTTTATCGTACACCATCATAGTATATTATTCAATGTTCTTACTGCTTTCGGGCCAGTCACAACCTTTTCACGAAATGAGGGGCGAGCCTTAGAGTGGTTGCATCTTTTACTCATTATTGTCTCATCATTAACTATTTTTCAACCTTAAAAACTCAGTAGCTGCTTTTAGCCTGCGATCTGGGTCTGTAGATTTCAGTTCCTCTTCTAATACTTTTAAAGCCTCATTAAACAAATTATCCAACATAGTAGAATTCTCTTTGCTTATTACTGGTTTTTTGCGAATTATTTCATCTAACCCCGATTCTTCAATAGATTCCGGGTATTCACAGATAGTGTTTCGATTGTTAATTAGTCTCTGAATGCTACCTTCAAGATTAGAAAACTGTATTCGGTCTATCCATTCGACACTTCGTCTGTGGCACATTCCATCTTGTTCGTTGTCATACTGTGGCTCGTATGTGTAATCTCCTACTATTCCATAATAAGCCCAGTCTTTTTCAGCAATGATTACCACATCTCCTGTTTTCATGGTATTTACGAATGTATTAACTTGACCTAGTGCATTTCCCAGTTTATGTCCTGTTTTATTATATTCCTTTTCAAGCCTGTCACGTATTTCATCTTTGCTCACTTGGGTTAAATCCCCAATCCCCGGCCAACCAATACATACGAACTTCTCACCAATAAACTCTCTAAATCTTTCATTCCCATGTGGTTTTGTTTTCATTTGAAAAATTTTCATAAACTTACCTCGCTTTCATGTTATTCGTCACGCTTCGTAACGCTTCGTTAGGTTTAATATATCCCGCCAAATTTGTTGCTGTCAATAACTTTTTTCGTGACGATTCCCTACGAATACATAACGATAATAGAAAGCTATAAAATCAATAACCCTCTTTCATTGTACACCGATTCTCCGCCGCTACCGTTGCCACAACGGATAGCGCGGTCGAGCGCCATGATGGTTGCCACGGTGCCGTCGATTTTCTCAGCCGACTTTTCCTTGTCTGCTTTTATATTTCCGGCAGGGTCAGTACGGGCAAATATGTTGCCCATCATCCACCGAAGGACCGGGTGACCTCCGTGAGCGATTTTCTGTTCCAAGGTCAATTTCATCAGCTCTTGGCCGATTTCATTATCTGTAATTTGACAGAGCAAATAATTTCCTTGATTATGGTTAAATGATAAAGTATCAACTTAATACAGGGGGGTGAACTTAATTTGGAAAGAAAAGAAATTTATCTTGCCGGAGGATGCTTCTGGGGTACTGAAAAGTATTTGAAATCTATCCCGGGCGTCAAGAACACTGAAGTAGGCTATGCTAATGGGATGATACAAAATCCCAGTTATGAAGATGTTTGCCATAAGAATACGGGCCATGCGGAAACCGTCAGAGTTGAATATGACCCCAAATACATTGATCTAACTCACGTTATCAATTTATTTTTTCAAGTAATTGATCCGACTTCTGTCAACAGGCAGGGAAATGATGTCGGAAGCCAGTACAGAACAGGAATCTATTATGTGGATCCGAAGGATGAACCGATCATACTAGCTGCAGTTTCAGAACTCCAAAAGAAATATGACAGACGAATTGCTGTCGAGATTCTACCATTGATAAATTACTCTCCGGCTGAGGAATATCACCAGGATTACCTGACAAAGAATCCAAACGGCTATTGCCATATTGAAAGAGATGCCTTCGATAGAGCGCGCCAATCCATCGTCAATCCGTCTGACTACTCTATGCCGGAAGAGATAGAGCTTAGAAAGAAGCTAACGCAGCTGCAGTACCGGGTAACCCGAGAGAATACTACGGAAGAGCCTTATCAAAATGAATATTATGATCAGTTTTCTCCCGGGATTTATGTGGATATCGTAACCGGTGAGCCTCTGTTTTCATCTGCAGACAAATTTGATTCCTGTGGCTGGCCCGCTTTTTCAAAACCCATTGATCCCTCTGTTATTAATACTACATTAGACAAAACATGGGGAATGGTACGAGAAGAGGTCAGAAGCCGCATAGGCGACAATCATCTTGGTCATGTTTTCCCGGATGGGCCAGAGGAGTCCGGCGGCCTCCGCTACTGTATCAACAGCGCCTCGCTCCGCTTCATTCCCAAGGAAAACATGGAGGCAGAGGGGTACGGGAAATACCTGCCCAATATCGGATAAGTCCAAAAAGGTTCATAGTCTATTCATTGATTACAGGTCTCGTCCCATTAAACTTCCTCAAACGTTTAATCCATGTGTTCTCATAAGAGAAACCAACTTTTCACGGTTTGTATCCTCCATTGTAGTGAGAGGCAATCTGAGGTAATCCTTGCAGAAACCCAGAGCTGCCATAGCAGCCTTGACCGGAATAGGGTTTACTTCACAAAACAGTGCTTCTATAAGGGTATAAAGTATAAATTGCTGCTCTGCACTGCCGGTAATGTCACCTTTAAAGAAACGGGTGCAAATCTCACGTGTCTGTGCCGGCATTATGTTGGAAAGCACAGAAATGCCGCCAACTCCACCAAGAGCCATAAGTGGCACTATCTGATCGTCATTGCCTGAATATAAATCAAGCTTGCCGCGCACACGCGCCATCGTTTCTACAATTTTTGAAATGTTGCCATTTGCTTCTTTAATCCCTACTATATTTTCGTGTTCAGCTAATACCTCGTAGGTTGAAGGCTCAATATTGATACCTGTCCTTGAAGGAACATTATAGAGAATGATAGGCTTTGTACTCTTGTCGGCAATTTGATTAAACACTTTAATCAGGCCTTTTTGCGTAGCCTTGTTGTAATAAGGGGTAACCACGAGCATTGCATCCGCGCCTGCTTCGCAGGCAAAACGGGTGAGGTCATGCGCGTATTCAATGTCATTGCTGCCTGTTCCTGCTATGACCGGCACTCGGCCTTCCGCGCGCTGAACTGCAAACGTAATTGCTGCTCTGTGCTCAGCGTCAGTTAAGGTCGACGCTTCACCTGTGGTTCCACAAATCACCAGAGCATCAATCTCTTCGACAATTTGCCAATCGATCAATTTGCCAAACTGCTCATAATTAATTCCTGTTTCGTCCAGAGGGGTGATGAGAGCGGTAGCGATACCTTTGAAAACAGTGTTCTTTTTCATATTAATTTCACATCTCCTTTTATAAAAAAATAGCTGATACGGAATCAGCTACTAAATTACCCATATGGTTTTCCAATCATATTGTAATATAGATAGCTCTCCGCAAACGCGACAGTTGAACAAATCTTATTTTGTTCAACCAGCCCAGTCCCTACGTAATTGGAACCAACTTCGGCATCTACCCCTTTCACCAAAGCTACGGTCTTACGTAAACCTTTACAACTTTGGGTACTGATTGGAATCATGGAATTAGCGGTAAGCAGCTTTCCTTTCGATAATTCACTGACAGTCTTTGCTCCCGTGGACATTATAATATAGAACATCGCATCTACAAATTCTGCTCTCTGTTCCATTGACAGCCGATTAAGCCACGACCTCAATATTTTGTTCAAGTTCAGGCTTTCCTTGGTTAATCCATTCTCGTAAACAAAACTTTTACCTTTTACTTCCCATGAAAAGGCATTATGCTGCATGATGCCAGTTTCACAGCTGCCCACCACCTTGTATTCTTCGCTGTGCTCCAATAGCATGCCCACAACCGAAGATTTTGGTATTATTGTATTGATTTTGTCCAGTATTTTTTTATACCCTTTCCTTTGTATGACATTTATATGAAATCCGGGCCCGTCGTTGTTATAGACCCCGATTATTCTATCTTGAATATTGTTCATAATCAATTTGATTAACGTAACCTGATAATTTGATATTCTTATAACGTATTGACTGTGCAGTTTTTATCAGCAATCCCGGAATTTGGCTAAAAAAGGGATTATTGTCAAGCGGGGAAGGTTGAGCCATCTTTTTGCTGAGCCGTTCTGCCACTTTCGACAATGAAATTGCGCCCCTGTCCGTTTCCCGTGGGACGATCCCGTCAAATTCCACGTAGGCGAGTACGGACATTACCAGATTGTCAACTTCATTAAAACTGTCGCGTGCAAAGCTCAAGTCTCCACGCCAATTCAGATAATCAAATATATTTTGCATAATACTCCTTCAGACACCTATAATATAGTATTTACATCAAGATCTGACTGGTTAATCATTACCAGATAACGATTCCGGATAAACCCCTCATAAAGATTTTTGGAGATCTTTTCCTCGGTGGTTTTTGCCCGACCACACGCCTCCATTCTTATCGAACTTTACCAGCCCGCTGAAATGCCCTGTCGGCTAAAATACGGGATGTGGTACTATATATCCTGAACATTTTATGGACATGCTGAATAGTATACATCAAGAGCCTTCTCCGTCTTATTGGATTTCTAAATGAGGAGGCGAAAGAGGTATGTTGGAAGGGTTATTAAGATTGTTAGAGTTTTTTGTTGCATTATTAAGATTGATTATTTCATGGTTTGGAACCGCTGCGCAAGCGATGGCTTAATAGGGTGGTTTTGCCTAGGTTATATACCTAGGCCTTTCCCTTTGGCATATTCTACAAATTCAACCCACCCCAGCACATCCCTAAGCTACCTACAGTTCCTCCTTTTTCCGTTATGCACAAGGTGAAGATCCATCAGTGCTTTATTTGAATTGATAGGCAATACATAAACTGCAATTCATGCCACACGGAGCAATAAGATTTTCTTTCATTATAATTTTCGCCTTCCTGCTTCAATAATCGCAATAGCCCTGTTTGAAAATTTTGATCATGTATATTAGCCGCTTAATATATGCTTAGGGATTGCTACATCTAGCCTATCTCCACAATCCTACGGATGTTATCTATACTGTCCACTCAATCTTACTTCATTGTCAATTCTTTTTCTATCCCTCGATATGTTCACACAAACGCAAAAATACACTTTAGTTTAAATAGTCAATTCAGATGTAACCTGTCAAGCCCAGTAAAATAAAGGCTTATACCTTTGACATCAAGACGATCGTCTCAACGTGTTGGGCAACGAAGTGATACTAATACGCGTAATTATTGTTTTTGCGTAATGGTGCGACCCCCTATGAAGAAAAATTAAAGGGGTCGTTTGAAAAGTGCCTTCTTACCAATGTACTAAACTGCTACCGCAGTAGCCTCGTACCCCAAAGAAGTAATTGTTTATTTGCTTCTTTGTCGATCCTAGATGCTGCCTGTTTAATTCCTTTGCTTTCAGCATAGATTGGCAGATGATGTTTTCTCCGATAATCTCTTATCCAACGACAAACTGTGTTTTTATCTATTCCCATCTCCTCAGCAACACAGTTTGCTGATTTTCCGTTTCTAAGATGTGCTTCGCTGTTCGTTCTCTCATTTCTTCTGAATATTTACTGTTATTGCTCCCCATTTTTGTCCTCCTTTTGTATGCGTACAACTATAACATTGTGACTCAACAAAAGACGAACTGTTCCAAGTGCGGTTAGTAGCAAGAAGCTACATTCAGTTTGAGATACTGAAAATCTATTGCAAGTCTGTATTCTCTTTAATACCTTTACTTTTGTTTCTCCGCTGCTCCGATTCTTCCCGACGTTTTTTAGATTGATCCAGTAATTCTTTTTTCAATCTTTCTATTTCCGCCCTGACATAATATCATTGTAACA
Organism: Desulfosporosinus sp. Tol-M2; assembly: GCF_059735615.1. Classification (NCBI taxonomy): domain Bacteria; kingdom Bacillati; phylum Bacillota; class Clostridia; order Eubacteriales; family Desulfitobacteriaceae; genus Desulfosporosinus; species Desulfosporosinus sp. Tol-M2. Next base: position 28,013 of record NZ_JCAIJG010000123.1, on the reverse strand, counting down.
AATTTGAGTACTAATGGGACGACACGCGGGATAGCTAAAGGATAAGTTCTAACTGGTATTAGCTATCGTTCAGGTATTAATCGATACTTCGGAGCCGTGATACGCAGCAGAATAAAATAGAGGTAGTGGCCTGGGTTTTCTTCCTTATTAACCAGTACATATAAATGCCATTAAAAATAGGGCGTTTTACTCTTTATATTTCGGTCGTAACTTAGTCAACTTTTCAAAAGAAAAACGAGTTGCAACATAATTACAAGTTATATAAATTACAAATGTAATAAAGAATGAATATATATTATCCCAATGTTTTGGATGATAAATTCCTAGCCACTGAAAAATGGGCAGACCAACAAATGAAACTGGAATCAAAACCGCTATTTGTCCGAGGTTAAGGGTTTCAAAAATCCACCTGTCCGAGTTTAGGGGTTTTGAAAATCCGCCTGTCCAAAATGAAGGGTTTTGAAAACTCCTGCTGTCCGTTTAATAGGGTATATTTTAAATTAGCCCCCATAAACGCCAGAAAGCCCGCTATCAGCGGACTTTTTCATTGTATCAATTATTGAGTGATTTTATGCGTCCGCAACAAGGCATTGATACAATTTAATTATTCCTTTTTGAAATCTCCAAGGTGGGTGCAAATCCGTTTAGGTGGGTGCAAATGCCCAGAAAGCGCCGTATTCTTGGGGATTTTCGCTTTATCTGCCAGAGTGATCAGACTCTCAATGACAGCAGAAATCCCGCCCATATCCTTGAGGCACATTTCCTGCCGAGGCGGAAATACGAAAGTGTGACTCTCGAAAACAAGGCGGGATTTGTTTCATAGGTGCGGTTATGAGGGGGATGAGAGAAGCACCACATTTCTGTGATGCTTCTTACGGTGTTTATGCTTTTGTAGTCTTCCTGGCTTGGTACGAAATACTTTCAATTTCGGCTTTACAACACTTTTTATATTTAATGTTGCTTCCGCATGGGCACTTATCATTCAGCTCTACCTTCTTATAGAATCGTGGGTGAATTATGCTGTGGATATTCTCCGACCGAACTTCTTGTCGAATGATGAACAGCAAAATCTCTGCCATTAGTACAGCCACTTTTGATAATCCAATACAGTCAATAGCCATATCCATCAGGCTTTTGGTAAGTTTTGCTTTACTAGGATTTTTAAGGTCAAATGCGATTATTGTTTGTGACAGACCATCGTATTTGATATTATTATGCCCGATGCCGTTGCGGAGGAAACGGTTGGCTGGAATATTCAGCAGTTGTTGTAACGGTTCGGATAGTTGAACTTTTTCCAGCTTCATTCCGTTGTCCAAGGCTATGTATCGGCTATAATCGTTTGGCAATTTCTTGTACTTCCAATCTCCGAATAAATTATCGAAGGTAGAATTATAAACCTGAAAATCATTCCGCAGAGTAATATTATCGAGGCAAACCGGTATAAACATCAAAGACAAAAGAGTTTCATATGCGTCTTGGTAAAACGTCTTGATATCTCCAAATGAACATGTCGCAATTCCAACATCTTCCTTGTCCTTATTGTTAAAACGAATATATGTCTCAGCCGGAAGAATATTCGGATAAATGTCCATGAATGCGGAGAAAACGTAAATAACCCTTCTGTATGAAGCAATCACATCCTGCACTCCACCCATTTGCTCAACAAATAAATGCAGTTGCTCTCTATCGGTTTTTGAAAGGACTCCGAGCAAACTGGAAATGCAATCGTCTTGATTTGGCTCGTAAAACAGGTTTTTCGTTTCTTCCTGAACGACTTCCTGTAAACAATGGAGCGATTTGAGGTAATTATCACACTGATATGAATAATCGCCCATTTTGTTCCGTAAAGCAGTAGAGATAAAATCAACGCTGCCCTCATCAAGAAGTTGAAAAGCAATGCTACGCCATGCTTTCCACTCTTCCATATTCTTCACGAAATACTTCAGACGTTCGATGCGTTCCAGCATATCAACTTGATCTGCAGCTTCCAAAAACGGAGAACTGGCAATAAGATTACCGTCAAACTCCCGCACTTTTTTACAAGGCAATTCACCTGAAATATCAACCACATAATCAGCATTTAGGATTTTATGGGAAACGGAGTCGATGTCGCATTCTTCTGTTTTTGCGTTATACATATGGAGGCCGTATTCACCGGACGATGAACCCATAATGTAAACGCCTTTTATCAATGCCCGACAATTAGCACAGTGTACGCGAAATGGATATTCATTCAAGTATCCGCCATCCTCAATACGTAAATATGTTTTTTTACCGCATATAGGGCAGATTGCAACTTTCGGAATCACCATACGCCCCTCCACACATTTTTTCTATATTAAAAAAGGCACATAATCCGAAGATTACATGCCCTGACGCGAGGTTGGAGTTAGTGATTGCCAAAAATGGCAATCACGCTCTCTTTGGCAGCATCAACCATATGGTTGAACGCTTCCTTGGCACCGTCCGGATCCATTTTCAAGACGAAAATGGAAAAGACAAGTGTCCCACCCAGGGCAACAGAGACTTTCCAGTCAACGACCTTAGAGTCCATAGCCGTACCTCCTTTCCGGGACTTGCGTCCCAAGAATAAAAATGGCCGACTATGTTGCCCTACGTCAGTAGCATTATATAATAAAAGCTACAGCTATTCAATCTTATAAATGTAAATTATTACCTTAATAATGCTTTTCGTAATTACACCGTCAATCTCACCCCACCGAGAAAGCAGAATGTCAGCTTGCCTTGCGGGGTTACTTCTATTTTCTCCAGAACGGCAAGCGAGAAGGCATAGTTGAATTCTTTGATTGTTCCCATCTCATCGAGAATTCGGCTGAGTTCAGTGGCGCGGTATCGCAGAAGGATATCGTCCGTGGTGTCGGCAGTGCGCTTGAGCGTTGCCTGGTATCTCTGCTTTTTACTGACCAACAGATTCCACCCACGGATAAACGCTTTTTCCGACTTGCCTGCCTCTATCTCTATGTCAGTGCAAAGCATTTGTCGTGGCTGTGGCAGCTTGCGTTTGTTTCTCCTGTAATACTTTACCCATCTGTTATTCGCGTCAACATCCCGAAGGGGCTGACCTCTCGGTATAAACTCCATCCCGTTGACAGGAGTACCGTTACCTCCATGATAACTGCTGCACCTCCAGTATTTTTTGCCTTTCACGGATTTTACCTTGGACTCAAGAAGAACATAGGTATGGCCGCAGGTTTGGCATACGAGTCTGCCGGACAGAGGGAATTCTTCGGAACCCGGTCTGTAGATGGTCACGCTATGCTCCTTGCAGTAGTTTTCTCTCCGGTGCTGTTCCGCAGCGGCAAGTTCCCATACGTCCCGCTCCACGATTGCCGGTATGCTGTTCTCCGCATAATACTGCGGAAGTATTCCATCGTTTTTGATACGGCGGTGGCTGATTGGATCGGCAATCAGTGTTTTCTGGAACAGCGTATCACCCTTGTATTTTTCATTGCGTAAGATTTTACGCACTACGCTCAGATGCCACACATTGTTGCCCCTCTCCGTCGGTACTCCCTCGGCGGTAAGCCTTTCGGCAATCTGTGTAGCAGTGAACCCGGAGATATAATCTGTATATATTCGCCTCACCACTGTGGCTTCATCCTCGTTGATAGTAATGACTCGCTTTTTCTGGGAGTAGCCGTAGAACTTGCCGAGAGGCAGACTGCCCGCTTCGCCTTTTTCATATTTCCGGCGGACACCCCATTTTACATTCTCCGACATATTCGTGCTCTCATTTTGTGAAAGTGCCGAAATAAGTGTCAGAAGAAGCTCACCCTCAGGGTTGATGGAATGGATATCCTCCTTTTCAAAAAAGACATCAATCCCGAGACTCCGCAGCTCCCTCGTATATACAAGAGTGTCTACGGTGTTGCGGCCGAAGCGGGAGACGCTCTTGGTGATGATCCCATTTATCTTCCCGGCGCGGCAGTCTTCCATCATCTGCAGAAAGCCTTCCCGCTTATCAACCTGAGTGCCGGAAATGCCCTCATCCGCATAGATGCCTACGAAATCGCAACTGGCATCTTCGGTGAGGGCTTTCTCATAGTACTCCTTTTGCGCGGAGAGACTGTTCAGTTGTTCGTCCTTGTCCGAGGAAACACGGCAGTAAGCCCCCATACGCTTCAGAGGACTGTCGTCGGTTCGTTCAGTCGATACCGAACGGAACAAGGGTATAATCCGTTTTGTCTCCATTTTGGACCTCCTTCACCGTCCAGTGCCCGGCGCTGTGTTCCTCTCCGGCAATCTCAAAGAGTATGTTCTCCCGCAATGGGATGCCTGGACAGGCAGACTTGCCCTTGGAAAGGTATGTCCCGCATTGCCAGTTCACGCACCACTGACTTTTCTGTCTCCGCAGGACCTTTCCGCAATTTGGACAATGCAATCTGCCGGAAAAAGGATAGGTCTTCGTTTTTCTTTCCTCAATGCGGGCATTCGCTTTCTCCCACACCTTTGTGGTGACGATGGAGGGATTGTTGCCCTCCACATAGAATTTGCTGTACGCACCGTCGTTGGTGATCTGAATTCCTCTTAAATCCACATAGCTTTTCTGCAAAAGGCAGTCGCCTTTGTACTTTTCGTTTTTGATTATCCGCAGCACCCGGTGATCGGACCAGGGATAGCCCGTATCGGTGGGGATGCCGTCCGCAGTCAGCTCCTCCGCAATTTCCGCTGGCGGCGAACCATCTATATATCTATGGTAGATACGGCGTACTACTTCCGCCTGGGTCTCTTCTATAAGCCATTCTCCGACGGCACCTTCGGTATAACCGTAAACGCGGGATGGATTGACAAGGCTTTCTCCGCCTTCGTACTTCTTGCGGATAGACCAGCGGACATTAGTCCGCACCTGTTTCCGCTCCTCCTCGGCAAAAACCGCGTAGAGGAACATCATGAGCTCACCCTCTTCGGAGATGGAGTAAATGTTCTCATTTTCGAAATAAACACAGATGCCGAGGTCGTTCAACGTCCGTACTGCTTTCAGGAAAAACAGCGTATTTCTCGCAAAGCGGGATATCGACTTCGTAACGATGAGGTCGATTTTTCCTTCCTCCGCCGCTCTCATCATAGCATCAAAGCCGGGGCGTTCCTCCTTGCTGCCGGAGATTCCCTCATCGGCAAATATGCCGATAAAGATACAGTCCGGGCGGTTTGAAAGCAGTGTCATGTAATACTCCCTTTGTGCCTCAAGTGAGAGGAGCTGGGCATCGTGTCCCGTGGATACTCTCACATAAGCACAGACCCGTTGAAAAGCGGGAGCGTCATTCTTTTTCGGAAACTGCACTTCCGTCACTTTCTTTTGCTCGTTTGACATAGCTTCTCACACCCCTTTCTATTATCCAAGGGAGTTCCGAGCCATCCCGCAGAATGAACTTTACGGTCATATCATGGTATATGATCATGTGGTTGACCGCAGCCTGCCATAAAAGCGGGTCGAACTGCGTAAGCAGGGTTTTCTGCTTTCTCAGCAGTTTCAGAAAACTCTTGACCTGGCTCTTTTTTGCCGCGCACAAAGCGATTTTCGAATTCATTTCCTGACGCTCCCTTTGGAGATCATCCAGAACCGCAATATACTTGTTATATTGCTCATTAACCCTATCGAGGTCACTGTCGCTTTTACTTCGCTTGAACAGAAATTCGCGTGTCCGTTCCGTTTCATCCTCGATGCGCTTATCCAGTTCATCACGGCGGCGGACATATTCGGAATCATCAGTAATGGCGGCAAGACAGATGCGGTAGTTTTCCGCAATCTCGTCCTTTCGTGCAAGCAGGCTGTTGAAGGCATCCATAAAGCATTTCTCGATTGATTCAGTCTTGACTGTCGGTGTGGTGCAGTATTTTCGCTTCGTGAACTTGTTGTTGCAATGCCACTCATAAGTGCGGTAAGCCGTATTGCTGTGCCAGACTTTCCGCCCATAGAATCCTCCGCAGTCCCCGCAGATGATTCTGCCGGAGAACGGCGAAACGCACCGCATAAATCCGCCGGCGGCTTTCCGTCTGGCAAACTCCTCCTGCACCATTTCAAAAGTCTCCGCGGAAACGATAGGAGGATGATTATTTTCAATATAGTATTGGGGATATTCGCCTTCGTTTAATTTAGTCCTCTTAGTAAGAAAATCTACGGTAAAGCGTTTTTGAAGTATTGCGTCCCCCTTATATTTCTCGTTATGTAGGATGCTTTTTACCACGCTTGCTTGCCATACCTTCTTTTTCATCGGGGTCGGGATACCTTCCTCGGTGAGGCGGGCGGCAATATCGAAGGCAGTCTTTCCAGCAGGAAATTCGCTGTAAATGTGTCGGATGATTTCAGCCTGCTCCTCAACAATCCGCGAATTGCCGTCTTCGCCCATCTCATATCCGAGGAAAGAACTGTAGGCGAATGTCACTTTTCCGTCCGCAAATGTTTTTCTGCGACCCCACGCGGTATTGGAGGCAATGTTTCGCACCTCTTCCTGAGCCAAACTGGAAAGAATCGTCAATAGCAATTCTCCCTTGGAGTCAAGAGTATAGATATTCTCTTTCTCAAAGAAAATTTCTACGCCCTTGTCCTTCAGTGAACGGACTGTGGTAAGGCTGTCCACTGTGTTGCGGGCAAATCGGCTGACCGATTTTGTAAGGATGAGGTCAATCCTGCCGTCGAGAGCATCCTGCACCATGCGGTTGAAACCGTCACGCTTTTTCATGTTGGTGCCGGTGATCCCCTCGTCTGCGTAAACCTCGACGAATTCCCATTCTGGGTTGGATTTGATGTATTGGGTGTAGTAATCGACCTGTGCATCATAGCTGCTTATCTGCTCGTCCTTGTCAGTCGAAACACGGGCATAGGCCGCAACTTTTCTCCTTTTTATCATTCCCGGCAGTGATGCTGAAAAGCTGGTGGGCTTGGCCGGAATGACTGTTATCGTTTTTCCGCTCACTGATTACACCTCCTTGCTGTGGCTTGACGCGCTTTTTCCCGCATCTCAGGAGTCCAGCTTTCACTGCGCGATCTGTCCTGCCAGATGTATTCGGCTACGGACCCGTCTTTGAAAATGAACCGTAAAATATTACTGGGCATCGCATCAATGCGTTTAACCTTAGCAGTGAAACACTCTTCACTGAAGGTTCCCTCTCCAAGGGCGCCGGCTATCACGCGTTTAATTGTTCCCTCCGGGATGGCTTTAGACGCGCAGTAGCTTTTACCCTTCGTGTTGAATGTCGAGCAGCACCATACGATATTGTACGGAGTTGTTTTGCGGCGATAGTTTTTTCCGCAGATTCCGCAGCGTATCTTCTTGGTGAAAACGCTTGCTGTACCGCTCTTCTGAGTGTGCTTTTCAGCCCTAAACGCTATTTCCTTTTGAACTGCTTCAAAGGTATCCTTTGAAACGATTGGTTCATGATTATCGGAAACATAGTATTGAGGGAGTTGTCCGGTATTCGGAGACTGCCGTTTCGACAGATGATCTGAACTGACCTTTTTCTGCAGGAGCAGATCCCCCATATACTTTTCATTACGCAGAATATTGCGGATGGTGTCGTGATGCCAGATTGAAATCTTCTCCGAAGAGATGCCGTTTTCATTTAGAGTGTTGGCGATTCCCTGCGCTCCGCAGCCGGAAAGGTAAAGGTTAAAAATCTCTTGCACGATAACTGCCTCGTCCGGGATTACAGTGATTACACCGTTGACCAGACGGTAGCCGAGCATCGTGCAGGTGTTGGGTTGCCCTTGCTCAAAGCCCTTGCGAATCCTCCATTTACAATTATCGCTGCATGAGAGGCTTTCTTCCTGCGCAACCGAAGCCATAAGCGTAAGCATGAGTTCTCCTTCTTCGCTGACGGAATCCATATTCTGATCTTCAAAGAAAACATTGATTCCAAGTTCCTTGAGTTCCCGTGTGGTTTCCAGAAGAGTTACCGTATTGCGGGCAAACCGTGAAATGGATTTCGTAATTACCACATCGACATGTCCGCTCCGGCAGTCGGCAAGGAGCTGCTGAAACTGTTCACGGCTGTCTTTTGTGCCGGTCTTTGCCTCGTCAGCGTATACCCCCGCAAATTCCCATTCAGGGTTGTTAATGATGTAATTGCGGTAAAAGTCTATCTGCGCTGCCAGGGAATGCAGCATGGTCTCCTTGTCGCATGACACCCTGGCATAAGCCGCTACGCGCTTTTTAACGGTAATAAGCCTTGCCTCGGGAGTGATGTTTATGATTCGTTTTTTCATATAGTGCCTCCTTTGGTAGTGGACATATTACCGTCAATGTTTGTTATTATCCAGTCATATTTGAAAACTATCGCACACAAATACCGGTGAATATTTCGCCCTCAGAATTGTATCAATTACCCGGTAGTCGTCCTCAGATATTAGCCCTTCAGAAAGCATACTTTTGAAAGGCGAGAGGCTCGCATGATACATCAGTTCTCTGTCCAGCCGCTCTTTTGTCACGACGGGTCACCGCCCTTGAAGCGAATGGATACATAGCAGCTGTGGGAACAATATTTCCGCGTTGTATTGCCATAAGCCGTAAACGGCTTTCCGCAGGCTTCACATACATAGCTGTGAACGGCTCCGTTTTTTATATCTGCGTGGTGTTTTACCCACCATGTTTTACGGCATTCATCCGTGCAAAAACGGCGCCTTTTATGTTTCCCGGACTGTACTATGGGTTTTCCACACTGCGGACAGACGCTTTCTACGGCAGAATCGCTTCGTTTTCCCGCCAGGCCATTACGCTGGCAGTAGCTTTTAACCGTATCCTTTGAAATGCCGAGTCTGTCTGCTACAGCTGTATAGCCAAGCCCCTGCAGACGCAGAGTCCTGATCTGTTCTTTCTGGTTATCCGTCATAAGAAAACCACCTCCTGCCTTGTAGCCTTGGGAGGAGGTGGAAAAGGACGTTTTCAGTTCTTTTTATAAAATTCACATTCATAGCCGTCAACCCGGAGCAAAAGTCCCGGTGTCCAGGGAGGCACCCGACCCATCTGTTCACAGACCGCTGCGAGGGACATGGAACCGTCCGCTTCAATGATGATCTCATCATGCACATGAGCAACGATGGAACAGCAGCGGAGCGTTTGCATAGCGTACATCAGAATATCCCGGCTCGTTGCCTGGATGATGTTCTCCACAAATTTGGGGCCGTAACTTTCGAGTCTTTCCCATTTCTTCGTGCCGCCTACGCCCTCATAGGTAACGGACTCGCCACCGAAGACATTCTCTCCGATTCTTGGCTTAACATAGGCAAGTCGTCTTCCGGAAGGCAGAGTAATGAAAAGAAAGCCGCTTTGATAATCGAACTTGATTCCGTGGCTTTCGGAGAAGGTTTTCTCTTTTACGCACTTCTTGACTGCCGAATCGACATCCCACCAGAACTTTACGATATTGGGGTTTGATTGCCTCCAGGCAGTTACAAGCGGCTGAAGTTCCTCCTCGGCAAGTCCCATATCGAGCGCTCCCATCGCTTTGAGAGCACCCACGGAACCGCCGTAACCGAGCGCCAACTCAGCAATTTTGCCTTTCTGCCGGAGGTGGCCGTTGATGCCGTGCTTTTCCACGGGAACCCTGAACATTTGAGATGCCGAAGCACAGTAAATGTCACCTCCGTTTGCAAATACCTCATCGCGCCATTTCTCTCCGGCAAACCAGGCGATCACACGCGCTTCGATTGCAGAGAAGTCCGCCACGATGAACTTTCTTCCGTTCTGCGGCACGAAGGCTGTACGGATAAGCTGTGAGAGTGTATCCGGGATATCGTCATAAAGCATCCGCAGTACTTCATAATCGCCGATCCGCACAAGGGATCTCGCTTCCGCCAAATCCGGCATATGGTTTTGCGGAAGGTTCTGCAATTGAACAAGCCTCCCGGCGAACCGGCCTGTGCGGTTGGCACCGTAAAATTGAAACATTCCTCTCGCTCTGCTGTCCCGGCAGACGGCGTTTTCCATAGCCGTATATTTCTTTACCGAAGATTTTGCAAGCTGCTGCCGGAGAGTCAGCACCTCTCGCAGTTCGTCCGGCGCTGTTTTTAAGAGCACCGCAACATCCTTTTTGCCGAGAGATTCAACTTCCAGACCGTTGCAGGAAAGCCACTGTTTTATCTGCTGCACTGAGTTGGGATTGTCAAGGTCGGTCAGATTACGCATTGCGGCCGAAAGCACTTCTCTTGATTTGCCGTCTATTCGGACTGCCTGCCTGACAAAGTCCATATCCACACCGATGCCACGGTCGTTGATTTCCTGGTCGAGGTGATATTCGTCCCATACAAAATCAGGAACAGGGAATCGGGCAAGCTTCTGCTGAATCTGCATCTCCGTTTCAACATCACGTTTGTTATACGCTTTATAATCCGTCCATTTGTCCGGGGCATCTGACGGAAAATTACGGGTGCGGCTGCCGTTGGCTTTGGTGGGAGCGCAAGGCATCGAGAAGTATTTTATAAGGTCTTTGCCTTCCTTCAACTTTTGTTTTTCCAGACCAAGAACCGCGCCGACACCCTCAAGGGACAGCGGCAGTCCCATATACGCTGACCAAACCATTGAGCAGCGCCAGGAGGACGGGTTGAGAAATCTCGCATACTCCGTAGACAGCGAATTTGAGTCATGGAAGGACTCAAGGCTTACGCCATGGCCTGTAAGATATCTTGATAAACAGACGCGCTCAAACTGAGCGTTGAACGCCCATTTCAGAACCGCTTCATCAGTCAAAGCATCAAGAACATCCTCCGGCATGCTTTCACCCTGTGCGAGATCGATGACGGAAATCTCTCCGCCATCAATACTGTATCCGAAAAGCAGTATCTCAAAATCCTCACTCTCGGCATAGCGATATACTCCGCCTTTGGCAAGGTTGACCGAGGAGTAGGTTTCAATGTCTATGGATATCGTTTTCATAAATTCACCACCTGTCATATAAGGAAACGGGCGGCAGAAGTTGCCCTCCGCCGCCCATGTGCAGCATCGCCGGATTATGCGAGGAAATCCTCGTCATCCAGAGTGGTGAAATCTTCAGCCGCGTTTGTTCTGCCGCCGAGTGGTTCTCCGTCACGGATTTTCTGTATGTTGCCCAGCCCTGCGGCAACACCTTTATTGCCGTTGGAGTTGAAGGCGAAAAAGTTCAGGGAAACCCTGCCATAGCAGCCGCTGTATACTTCACTTTTGTCAAGGATGGGCTTCACGGCGCGGTCCACGATCTGGGGCGCGGTCGTGCTGTTGGCGTTAATGAACCAGTGCCCCTTGTACGCTTCGTCGTCGCGCTCCACATCGCCGTCCCTCAAGGGCAGCTTGATAGCAGCTTTATTGGGTTTCTTGCCGCCGAACTTGGCGATGCCGTCCTCAATGGCGGCATCGATTGCATTGTTGATCGCATTTACCGTTTCTGTATCACTCTTGGGGATTAAGACGGATACGCTGTACTTCTCGGCTCCGCCGTTTATGGAAACGGGCTCCCAGCCGTGGAAATAAGAGAGACGGGTGTTTGTTCCGGTGATAACCTTGGTTTTGGTATTCATATTAGTCATGTTAATTTACCTCCATAATTTCGTAAAAGTCGTTTTTAGCGTTTGAAACGTTCATAGCCGGTCTTTTATCCGATTTCGGAACCAGAGTCGGCCTGCCCGGTGGCTTATGGATGAGGTCACCGAGTATTTCCTCAAATTTGGTCTTGCCCATAAGTTTCTGCATCTCTGTCATCGGAATAACGCTCTGCCGGTAGATGTCGATATAGCCGTGCTGTTTTGCAGTTTCCGCCACCTGCTCTTCATCACGGTACTTGCGGCCGGAGCGGCCTTCGACTACCTTGAAGCCGTTCCACTCTTTACCATGGCTTACGGCGGCTTCAGTCGCATAGGTCATGATTTCGTTAGCCCATTTCGTGAGACCGGGCAGGATGCTCATAATCTCCTCAATCTCCGAATCGGTCAGAAGCGGTGGAAGTTTGAACTCCGACTGCGCCAGCCTGAGTTTTTCCTCGGCTCTCGCACGGCACTTGACTGCCGCGCGGCAGAAGGTACACCATTCGCCCGGGATATACTCGCCTTCACCGTCATAGGCTTTTTTCGCTTTCGGCCTGAGTTCGTTTGCCGCCCAGTCCTTCAGTGCCGATACTGGAATAGTCCATGTGCTGACATTTTCTCTTCTCGGCTGAAAAATGGTCATCGAGATTTCTTCAAAGTCATACAGGCTGTTATAAATCTCGAGAGCGCCCAGGGCATAGAGCTTCATCTGCGTATTGTTTTCAGCTTCCACCAGTACACCCATGCCATATTTGAAATCGATGATATGAAGTCTGCTGTCTGAAATTATCAGGCAATCGCCCGTTCCGAAGCCGTCCGGAACATAGCAGGAAAAGTCCAACCGCTGTTCGATTAGTACAAGCGGGTCTTTGCAGACCTGCTTTGCCGCCTCATACTGCTCCATAACAAACTCTGCATAAGCATCGGTGCATTCCTCCATTTCATCGGAGCCGTAATCCGATACCGGTCTTTTCGACCGCATATGAAGTGCTTTCTTCAGCTTGTATTCGCACAGGGCGTGTGCCGCCGTACCTTCTTCAGCAGCGGCCGAGGAGTTGTTTTCGAACTCCAGTTCCAGCCTTGCGGACGGCATACAGTTAAGCCATCTGTGGGAACTCGATGCGGAAAGAACCGCGTGATCAGCCATTGCCAAGCACCTCCGCTTCTTTCAGCACAGCGGAGAAATGTTCCGGCTTGATCTCCGACAACTTGTCCGCTCCGTATTTTCGAATGAGTTCCCGCACCTCGGCTGTCAGTCCGTTCCGGCTCTTATCCGTGAGAACGGTCCTGACCTGCTCAAGTGAGATATTCGATGGCTCAGGCGTTTCCGATTCGACAGGCTGTGTCTGCCCGGAATCCGGTTCACCCTGAACCGCTTTATCGCACAAAGCCTGCAGGCTGTCTGCAAGGGAGCGGATATCCTCGACCAGATCAAGCAGTAACTTGATTTTGCTCATGACTCTTTTCACCTCCTTCGTCTATCTCGCAGATGGCAAGTTCCTGTACGGAATCTCCGGGCACCAGGATGGTCACCTTCTGCTTGTTGCCGAGTAGAAAACGCAGAATTCGCTCTCTTACGGTTACATTGCGGCAGGTAACGATTCCGCCGTTCTGCGGTTGTTTGGAAACACTGATTTTCAGGCTGTGTTTCATAACCCTCACCTCTTTCCGAGAGCGTCTTTGTCGTTTGCCCTCTGTCTTATAGCCACGAGAGGACGAGGAAAAGGACGTTTCCACAAAAAAATAAGCCCGCCGAAGAAAAATTCCTCGACGGGCGTAAATTGCAGAGCTTTATTCGCTGTATTTTATGAAAGCATCGGTAAAGCCGGCAGACTTTACCTTGCTGAGCAGGGCATCGGCATTCGCTTTGACTGAAAACGCACCAAGTTGGACGCGGTAGTATTTTTTATTGGTATCAGTCGAGACATTTATGGAAGCGGATGCCTCGAGCAGCTTTCCAACCTCAGTACGAAAGGTATCCATACTCTTACCGTGCTTTGGAAACCAGTGCATCACATCGCTGTGGTTGCTGGCAATACCAAGCTTGGCTCCTTCGCTGTGGCAGATGATGTTCTTCTCGGTAAGTCCATACTGCTTGCAGAGGTAAGCACATAGCTCAACGGCCTCTTTGTAGACGGCAGAAAAATACGAGGCGTCCGTCAGACCATCCTCGCAAATTTCAAAGCCGATATGTGTATCATTGGCAGAACCGCCGGCATGCCATCCCCTATGATTCCAGGGCAAGGTTTGATAAGTGGCGATGCTTCCATCCGCCAGTTTGCCAATGAAGCCGTGGACGCAGACCTGTCGGCCGTCCGGCTTGTCCTGATTCCAGTGGTTATTGTACTGGTTCTTGCCAAGCAGACCGTCATCAGGTCCGACATAGCGTTTCAGGTTCGGGTTGTTCGCCCCTGTGGAATGGACCATGATGCCCTTTGGTGTGATGGGTTTGCCTGCTTTGTAGCAAGCGTTGTTGGTGAGAATGAGTTTGTGCAGATTCATTTACTTGTCCTCCTTGTTCAGCTGTTCCAAGACCGTTTTTAGCTTTTCGGGAATAGGCAGACCGATTTTTGCCGTATTCTCAATAATGCTGATGCCTTCATTAGATAAGTAGAAGAAGATGACGGCAGTACGGATCGCGCTTCCGGTTTGTATAAGCTGCGAATCCACGATATGCGCCACCGCCACCAACGAGAAAATCAGCACCTTCTTGAAGATGCCCCGAAAGCCCACCTCACTTGAAAGGCGTTTTTCCAAGATGGCCACCATGAACCCTGTCAAATAGTCGATAACGACGAAAGCTACCAGAGCGTAAAGGAAACCATCCCAGCCACCCAGGAAATACCCGATATAGCCGCCTACAGCAGCAATGATAATCTGAAACGTGTTGACAATGTCTTTCATTCTTGAGTCCTCCTCGATTTAAAATAAAAAAGAGCCCGAAGGCTCCATAAGCAACTTGTATTTCTGATTACTATCCAAATATAGATAGGGATATTACAGGGCAGTCGATGTACCCTCCGTCCAAGTCCTCGCATGTCAGTCCGATGAATAAATTTGTAATTTCAGCAGGATCTGAAGCCGCCACAGCTGTATTCGCTGACGTTCCACTCGTTGTCAAAGAGGTTCCCGCTGTGTATTTAAAGGTGTCAGCTGTTACCTCAGTAATTTTATATGCGCCATCCACTCCTGTCCCGGAAGTTATATCAGAGTAGATCATGTGACCAATTTTGTAGCCGTGTCCTGTTAAGGTTACCGTTACGGCTGTTCCGCTTTGTGCATAGGTTCCGGTGGCGTTTGCATTCGTGATTCCATTAAACGTCACCCAAGCCATGCAGCCGCCAATAGAGCTTCCACCGCCGCCAGGCACAAATTCAAGACCGCTGCCATCGGCTTTAACAGCCACCACTTTATTTCCTTGTCCTAAATAGCTGTCAGGCGTATCCGTCAAGTCTAAAAAATGATGGACGTGGTCGATCTCTGAGTAAACATTGGTATGCAGGTGGTTCGTGTTTGCCTTCGTTGCAAGGATGGTATTTATCTCGGATTCAGAGTACGTGCCACTGCTTGACGGGGGCACTGCAAGCACGTCAGAGCCACTGAACTGTGACATCCGTTCAACCTTTTGGTTAAGCTTAATCTCATGCTCCAGCATCATGTTATGCAGTTCCAGCGTGTACTCAAGGACACTGTTCCCATCGTCCTCACTTACTGTGATTCCTCGAACTCGCACCTTACCGTCAAATCCGGCATCGTCTGTTCCTTCAGGTGCAATCTTCCAGCCAATCCAGTCACCGATTAAGTAAGACTCGAAGGGTTTTAGCCTGTTGCCCTCATCATCGTAGAACTTCGTTACCGTTCCTTGTATTCCCCAGGTCGGGAAAGCGGCTCGGCTAAGATATGCTTGTCCATACTCGCTAAGCCCGGACTGGATATTGCTTGCAGACAGATAACCTTCTCTTCGTCCATACACAGTTTGGCTAACAGAGTTTGATGCTATCGCTAGCAACTTGTCACCGCCCTCAACCAATACTTCATTGACTAAGTGCGTTGCATCGCTTTGGTTTTGGTGACTAAGGATCGCCTGCCCGGGTCTGTAGACTACTTTGTCATACAGGTCCATACCTCTTGACTTGTAAATTTTTAGCACAAGGTTCGGAGTCATTTCTATATCGAAGTATCCAAGCCCATCGGTAAATTTCGACACGACCTCGCTGAGCGGTGTGCCGACGTGGAATGTTAAATTCACATTCTCTGTAAACAGGTTGCCCAGGCTGTCCATGTCATCTTGCCAGTCTATCGTTACCCCAACAAGACCTCCGCGATTCTGTGCTTCAAGGAGCAGCGTCCTCAAGACTTTGCTTGCGGTTCCTGTGAAAGGTCTGTCTAAAGCAGGCGTGCCCATGTTTTCCGGATACACAACAGCCCTGCTAAGGATATTCAGAACACCTCGACCACTTACTTCAATTATCTGTTTTTCATCGCTGTCAACATAGTTTGGTTTCCTGGATTCTATAACCCACTTGAATAATGGGTTGCCGTCAAGTTTAACAAGAATCAAATTATCATCCGTAATGTACGTCCTGTCGCCACCGGTTTCATCATATCGGCTGATGCTGAAACTTCCACTTCCGGGTTTGTTCTGCAGCATCTGGAATGACTTGTTGAACGCGCCGCCAAGCTGTCTTACTATAATGTTCGGGTTAGTCCTGTCGCAAACAAACAGCTCAACGCCGATGTCATCTGCCGGGAGCCCTTCATAAACTTCAAAGCCTACAAGGTTGCTGTTCTGTACGGTCGGGGCAGTTAGCTAGCTGTACCTTTATGCTTCCGGTCTCAGCATCCATCGGGAGCTGGAACACAATCTTTTCCCAAGTCCACTCAAGTACGCTGCAAAGCTTGGTGCCAATATAGACAAATCCACCGTAGCTTCTTAAGTACCTGTTTACATTGCTGAGGTCTACTGACGTATGCGTGTATCCAAAGCCATTTCCGTACAAGGTCAATATCGATCCGGGTTCACCTCTGGTAACAGAAATCGACTGAATCCAGGGGAAGGGTGGATCATCCGTAACATTCAACGGATTATACAAGGCTCTCGTTGCCCTAAGCTTTCCAAATGCACGATTGAACACATTGTACAGAGCGCGCTTGTCTCTGGGTTTTCCAAAAGCCCTGTTTTCTTTCAAGTCAAGGGTTCTCGCCGCAACTGGCTTCCCGAAGGCAATGTTCTCAAGCAGCGATAGGTATCTGGGCAACGGGAATGGACCACCTGTTAAGTTGAACGTGTTAATCTGGCTCCAGCCAGTATCAATCCCCAGCGCAGCATTGACGGCCCTTGCTCTCCAGCAAAGGAACCCGTCATACACGTCCTGCGGGTAAAATGTTGTCGGTTCACCACAAGGCAAAGCTGAGACGGTGGTCGTTCTATGCTGTAACCCAGTAAATTGAGCGGTTCGGTCTATTTCTATTGTCATGTTCGCAACCGCATCAAGGACGAGCTGCATTTCCATTTTCATCAGTGAGGGCGTTTTCGTAATATCTGAGGTGTTTAGCGTTTGCTTGAACCAAATGTATTTTCCGGTCATGTCATCATTCTGGGCAATAACCGGGCATTGGGCGCCGTTCGTTGCTTGTGTGTACGAACCTGGAGGATTCAAGTCACTGGTCAAAGCACAGCTAATCGCAATACTCGTTCCGGTGGGCATATCCCCAAGTTCCCACGTAATTGTCTCGTCACCATAGGCCATGCCGCTGAGTGCAAAAGGGCCAATGACTCTGTTTCCTGTTGTGTAGAAATCAAAATCGTAGCCGATGCCCTCAAGCAGTTCCATTTCTGAAAACGATACGTCCGTTCCGCTCTGGTTAGAGGTCACATTCAGTCGATAGTAACTGTACAAGGCGATCTTGGCATAAGCCACGGTGAATGTTTTCAGTTCATTCATTGCCCACGAAATCTGACCAGTCTGTGTATCCAAAACTGTCCAGTTCACACCATCATTACTGCCCTCGAACGTCCAGTCTTTGGGGCTGTCAATCAAGTACGTATCATTTCTTGCTCGTATCGTGTATCCTGAGATCTTCTTTGCTGAAGGAAGGGCAGCGGTCAGTATTCCAGATGTAGAGCCAATAGCCCATCTGCTGTTCGGGTCATTGTCAAAAGCTCTCCAACCTTCATAGCCGGAGCCAAGGTTTCCACTGTCACTTACCGTCACTCCTTCAGTCGTAGCCGCCGTCATGAGCGGAACCACATCGGAGCCATTTGTGTATCCTTTCGGTGTAGTGCTTGGATCTTCATCCAACTGCAAACCTATGAAGGTCGGTACATGGCCTATTTCAACTTCTCTCGTCACAACATGAGTGAACACACCATCTTCATCGAAGTCGGCTTTCACCAACTCTTCATAGGTGCGTATCCATTTTGCGGTCAAGGACAAGCTGCTGGTTATCGCTTGGTCTTGAGGTGCGATCAACCTTATTCTATCTGGCATTATCTCACCTCCATACTATGACCAGCTCCCTATCAGTGCCTCAATTCTCGGAGACCTCGGTCCGAGCATCTGCGTTGGCGGCGGGATCGTGTTTTTAATGATGATGCTTGTGCTTGCAGTTTCCGGAGCAAGCGAAGTAATCGTAGCACCTGTCACCCACGTAGCACCCTCGTCCGTGCTGAATAAAAGATCCTGGTCAATCAAGGACAGCGTTATATTATTCGCTGTCTTTGTTGAGCTGCTGTTGTAGAGCTTAATCCTATGCGTTGTCGTGGTTCCTTCCGGCCTGTCTCCGAAATCAAGGTCTCGGATAAACTCAGGGTCTCCACTCGCATCATCATCCATAAACAAGATATCGTTCACTACCTCACCAGTTGCTTTCATGCCGTAGATATGCAAGGCATATACTACTGCGCCCATATAAGAACCGGTTGTGGCATATTCAACCCGCAAGCATCTTATGGATTCAGAGAACGTACAAGGCTGTATCTGGTCTCTCCAATCATCATCCCCCGTTAATAGTGTAGGAATGCTGCCGTTTGGCAGATTCGCTGCTATCCACGTACCATCTAAACCATTCGTTGTATCTGCACTTCCATGAACAGTAATGGATTGCAAGTTCCTTGTCGGTGGCATCTGACCGGCATATGACTGAGCATGGAGCATTCCCAAGCCGGAAACATTGTATTTGTGCGGTAAAAACACCCACAACACAAGCTTAATTCCATAGTTGCTTGAATACGATTGTAGAACTGCATATGTGCTATTGCTTAAGCCATTTAACTTAGACATCTCATCCGTACTCAATGCTGATACCATGTCAACGATTGAAGTTCCCCTATATACAGAGCCTCCTCCAACGTCATAAGCAAATTTTCTTCCGGGGACAGTCGGGTAAGCCATCTAATCCACCTCCTATGACCAACTGCCAATCGACACTTCAAATCTTGGCGCTCTTGGACCAAGCATCTGTGTCGGCGGCGGTATCGTATTTTTGACAATAATACTTGCACTGGTTCCCTGCGGAGCCAACGAGGTAATCGATGCTCCGGTAACCCACGTTATCCCTTCATCCATACTGAACAGCAAATCCGTATCAATTAGAGAAAGTGACAAATTGTGGGCAATCTTTGTCGAGCTGCTATTGAACAGTTTAATCCGCTTCATGATTGTGGTGCCTTCCTGCCGGTCTCCCCAGTCCATGTCTCGGATAAATTCCGGGTCTCCAGATGTATCATCATCCAAGAAGAGAATATCATCTGGCAATTCTCCTGCTGCTTTCACACCGTAGATATGCAGTGCATACAGATAAATACGTGATAAATCACCAGAGCCGCCGGATGCATAGTATCTGATTCGTAGCACTCGTATAGCTTCAGAAAACGTACATGGCTGTATGCTATCTCGCCATACGTCGTCATCCATCATATAGGGCGGTATTGCACCATTAGGCAAAACAGCATCTATCCATGTACCATCAAGCCCGTTTGTGCTATCTGGGCTGCCTGCCACCGTTACTGAACCGGTGTAAGCACCATCCCTATATAATTTGTGGACCATGCCTAGCCCAGATACTACGTATTTCTCGGGCAAGAAGACCCAGACGGTTCTAACGATGCCAGCATTGCCCATCTCAGCAAATAGAACAGTGGCCGAGTTGTTTTCACTGTTCAACCTACTAATCAATTCCGGTGACAGTATCGTCGTAATGTCATTAATATCATTTCCATAGTAGACAGAACCACCGCCTATGTCATATTCGAACCTCCGTCCGGGCAATGTTGGATATGGCATCTAATTCACCTCCTAATAAAAGGCAGGATAATACTCAAATACAACCCTGCCACCTATCGTATCTGTTTCTAATTCCATGCTGTTGTTTCCCGCTTCGAGGATCATCCAGTAGGCATCGCCACCATGCTTGACAATGGAGATCATATTCGAATTTCCTTTCAGGCAGGTGTAATATTTTGTTTCCAAAACCACAGATTCCCCGCTTGCTATTGTTCCAAGGAACTGAATCCAAACCCCGTTGTTCTGATTCCTTATAATCGGATTACTAAGCGGTCCTTCCAAGGTAATAACCATTGCTGTTATTGGCGCAGAGCCTTCGTTGGCATGCGTCCATGCAAAGGGAGAGGAAGTAACCATCTTGGTCTCAGCGCTTTTTACGATTCCATAAAAGAAAGGATCGGCTAATTCAAATTCCAGAGCGAATTTGGCATAGCCGGGATTTTTCCTGACGAAATTTATCTCTGTACAAAGCTCGGCTTGCGCCTGCCTGGTTTCTCCGTTCCTCATTGTACGAACAAGTGAATGAAGCCCCGGATTGCCAATAGCCTTCAAGAATGCATCAATATTATCATCCAGGTCGGCTCTACTCGATCCTTTTATCCACATGGAGAGGACAACTTTTCTACTGTCAAATCTTTTCTTAATCCACCTCTTGCCGTGCTGAAACGGCACCTGCAGGTCAGTTCCTCTGTATTTAGGAATTCCAACACCCTCGATAACATCTTCAACAGCCCGTTTTCCCCTTGAGGTGAGAGGGAACCCGTTAAACGTCCAATTCTCAGCCAATTATATGCACCTCCTACACCAAACCGTAGGAGTGCTTCAGCAAGGTAGTTCTTACACTGTCTGAAGCCAGCTCCGGCTTTGGATTATTAATTACAATTTCATAATTGTTTACCGCATTCCCAGTCTGCTTTTCAGCTCCCGTTCCATTTGAGTTCGGCATTGACCTGCTGACCGCGTCCACATCTATATTCAATCCGTCAAACTCTGTTGGAATAGCTTTTTTCATGTCTTCTTCAACCAACTTCATAGCATCGGTAAATCCCACTCCGATTCCCATGCCCATGTTCGTTCCGATACCCGCGAATACTGTCGATGGCGAGTGTATGCCCAGCAGATTTTTGGCGCCATCCACGATGCCGGAAAAGAAGCCGCTGACTTTTTCGCTAATCCAACTGCCCATGGATTTAATGCCGTCCCAAAGGCCAGAAACGATGTTCTTTCCAATTTCAAAAACCGAACTGACTGCTTTCCCCAGGCCCGTCACGATCGCCGCTATAATCTCCGGTAGTCTGGCAACTAATTGTGGGATTGCCTGGATCAAACCAAATGCAAGCTGGACGGTGAGTTCAATGCCCATCGCAATAATGGCAGGCAGGTTGTTGGTGATGAAATTAATAATCGTCATTATAATCTGCGGCAGTGCTTCTATCAGTTGGGGTAAGGCGTTTAGGAGACCTTCTGCCAGACCAATAATGATTGCAAAGGCTGCTTCCAGAACTTTGTCCAGGTTATCTATCAGCCCTGTGACGATTGTGATGACAGCTCCAACCGCAGCAGGGATTAACTCTGGCAAGGCTATCCCGATGCCTTCTACAAGTGCGGTTATGAGCTGCACAGCAGCCTCAATGAGCAGAGGAAGGTTGTCTATAAGAGCCGCAACAATGGTCATAATCGCATCAACAGCGGCAGGTATCAGCTCAGGCAACAGACTTAAAACCGTCTCCAGCACCTGGGTGAACAGCTCTGTGACTGTATCCAGCAAGGTAGGAAGCAGTTCACCGATTGCTGAAAGAATCGCATGCATTGCCATGGGAAGGGCAGATACAATATTTTCAATGACCGGTACGATGTTTGTTACAACAGCTTGAAAAGCGTCCACTAAATTCTGTGTCAGGTTCGTCATGTCGGCGTTGGTATTTCCAAGACCTGCTGTAAAGGAGCCAAGTGCGGCCTGCAGCAGCCCGATGGAACCGGATATGGTCTGGGTGGACTCGCGGGCAAAGTTACCTGCGTACTGCTCAGTATTCTCAAAGAACATCTGCATGGCGACTTCAGCTTTTTCCGCTTGCGTAGCCGAGTTCCAAGTGAAGTCCAGACCCTTGGCAAGGGCATAAGCTTGGATGTTGGTAGCGTTCATGGAGACACCGAGGTTATCCATCATCGTGAAGTTGCCCTTGGCCGCACCGGCGACGGACTCCATAGCCATGGACATATCGATGCCCATAACCGAGGCCATGTCCGCCGCTCGCTGCATGGCCTTTTCGGTCAGTTCAAGGCTCTTTTGCTGTTCAATGCCGGAGCCTTGGAAAAGTGCGCCCATTTTATTGGCGGTCGCCAGGTATTCGCTTTGCGATACGCCCAGATTCTTATAGGCATCCTCGCCGGTTTTCTGAATGGATGCGGCATATTCTCCAAACACCGCTTCCGAGCCGCCCAGGTTCTGTTCCAGTTCTCCGAACTGCTGCACGACCTCTTTGCCCAGCTTGAAGGCTGCAGCACCTGCAGCAACCGCAACTGTGCCCATCGCTGCGCCGACGCCCTTCAAGATACCGCCCAGCTTATCAAATTTGCCGCCGGAATTTTCAGCCTCATTCCCGGATTTCTTCAGTTCATCGCCGAGCTTATCCGCTTCATCGGCGGACTGTGCCAGCTCACGTTCCATGCCGTTGAGTTCGGCTTGGGCGTTGTTAAGTTGAACCGCCCAGTTCTGGGTACGGCGGTCATTCTCGCCGAAAGAATCGGAGGCGTTCTGAAGCGCTTTACGGAGCGTTTCGATTTTGTCTTTCTGCGCATCGATCTGCTTGGTGAGCACCTCGTTTTTGGCGGTGAGGGACTGGACGCTGTTTTCATTTTTGCCGAATTCAGACTCGACTAATTTCATTTCTGAGCCGAGAACCTTAAACGACTGATTGATATCAGCAAGGGCTCGTTTAAATTCTTTTTCGCCCTCCACACCGATTTTTAGGCCGAAGTTATCCGCCATATTCTCACCACCTCCTTAGATTCCATCTGGAATGATTTCGTCAATAAAGTACTCGCGTTTTGCCCTCGCTAGTCCGTTAAACTGTTTGTAAACCTCCCACTGATCGAGCAAATGCCCAATCGGCATCAGCCAGGTCTCCTGCTCGGACCGATGGAGAAGAGATACACCATAAAAAATCAGTCGGGCAAACAACTCTTCGTCGCTTACCCGACCTGTGCGTTTTTTGAGGATTCTTCCTCGCTCTCCACGTTTCGCTTTGTGCCTTTATACATGGCATCCATAATGGCATTTTTGTAATCTGCCAGTTCATAAGGTGAGGTCAAGAGTTCGACCGTATCCTCCGTAAGAAGATCTCTCTTCTTCGACGGATTCTGAAGATTATGGACCAGCACCGATTGGTTGGCGAGTAGGGTGATAAGCCACACCACCTCGTCCAGAGCCATTTCAAAGTTCTCAGTTTTCATGAGTTTTTCGCCCAAATTAGAAAGACCGCCATATCTCTTGGCGATCTCCTTTGTGGCCTTAGTGGTCAGGAGCATTTTGTATTCCTTACCACCGATTTCTATGATTGCGCTTCTTTCGTTATCCATCTGATCGCCCTCCATTACGGGGTCACCGTGAATACGGGTTCATAGACCTGCGTGTACCAACCGGTGATCACAGAAGCCGGAACACTTGCATCGTCCTCATTAACTTCGGATTTCCAAGGGTGCTTGCCGTTGCCATCTAGCTTATTTCTTCGCACTACAGTGCCCTCAATGGTTGGAGTGGAGAACGTGATGCTGTCGCCCTTCGTGGCGAGATTGGTTGCCGGGATGCCAAATACCACACGGTAAAGCCAGAAATAGCGGTATTTACCGTTTGCCTTTTTCGCTCTGAATCCAACTGCTACGGGCATGCCGCCATCCTCGCTGCCCGAAATCACGACGTGGTTATCATCAAGCTTTGCGCCGGTCAGGTCTTCAGCTGCAGTCACACCGATATCGTCAATTCCAAGGGAGAGCGTCCCGCTTTTGAATTCCTTCACGATTTCAGCTGGACCATCGTCGGCATATAGTGTTGCTTCAGCAAGTTCTACGGACAGGTCCGCTTTCATTGCTTTCGCAAGCTGCAAGGGAGTGCCATAGGTTTCATTCCCACTGGAATCTTCAGTGATTTTGGCATAGTAGAGTTTATCTAGTCCGATTGTTGCCATTGGTTATTCCTCCAATTCGTAATTTTTCGCCACATCGATGGCGTAATGGTGATAGCCGGTATCATCCTCATGTCCGATATACCGGCGGTCCGTTATTGTAAAATCCGCGTCTATTAGATTGCGGACTATTTGGTTTTTCATCGCTGTGTAATTTCCCTTATCAAAGAGTGATAACCGTGCCTCTTGTATTTCGTGCCGTGGTTTATCGTCGGTGTAAAGTTCAAACGTATCTACCATCGGCGTGATCACAGCATAACGGTCTGGTGCAGTCTCTGAAAACACACCCGTTTCCACGGGAATCAGAGGAGATACAATCGCAGTCAACTCGCTTAAGAGGCTCATATTTTTTCTACCTCCTTTTCAAACGTCGTGACCATCGCATCAACACATGCCTTTTTGCTTGCTGATTTTGCAGGCTTCAGAAAAGGCTTTGGCGGTTGGCCATGCTTCCCATATTCCAAAACGCCCGCAATCATAGCATTGCTTTTCCCGTCACCGCGCGGCTCAGAAAAACCGACTTTAACATTGAAATTACCGTCCTTATCCTGTCTTGCTGAAGATACCCCAAGCGCGGAGACAAGCTCTCCAGTGGATCGGCTTTCTTCCTGCGTACCTTTGCCGATGACACTTTGCAGGTTGCTTTTCACCTTTTCTTCCACAACTTCGCCACCTGCTTTTAGAACAAGAGGAATAATTTCATCAGTTTTCTCGCCAAGTCTGGACAGCTTTAAGAGAAATTCATCCGGCATTTTAAACGCTGCCTTAGCCACTGGATATCATCTCCTTGGCAAGGACCTCGATGTACATCCCGCGTCCTTTGACATCCTCGACCGAGGTGATTTCAAAACGCCCTTCTTTGTTCACGACGGCCATTGCGGTTGTGATGCTTACGTCAGGAATTCGGCGAAAACGGAAAAGGTCGGTGGCTTCAGAGAACGAGGCCCGATTAGCCCATTTCTCATTGCCGTGCCGACCTTCTCGATACGCCCTGACCGAAGCCACAATATTGTCTACTTCCGTTCGAAAGCCCTCTGGATCTTTGACGGTCACTTTCTCAATAAGGTCGATTGAGGTATTCATCTTTCCATAACTCATGGTCACACCTTCCAATCCCGGTCCAACCTGAGGAGCAGATTGACCGTATGCCATACCTGTTGCCCGGCTTGCACGTTGTCCGCAAAAAAGCCGCCCGTACTGCCGTCCCTTGATTCATAGAAATGGGACGACAGCATAATGACGGCTTGCTCTGTTGTAGGCGGCATTTGATTATCAGCGTAGAAATTTTCAAGCAGGTGCTGATAGCTCTCGGCGTACCTGACAGCAGCGGTAATATACATCTGCAGAAGCTCATCGTCTGCTGTATGTTCAAGGATAAGATTTGCCTTCACTTTTTCAAGCAGTGTCATACCGCCACCGTCCTTTCCTTATTCAACTTCTGGTTCGACGATCACAACGGTAAAGATAGCTTCGGGGTAACCAGAAGTCCAAAGCGTGAATATCTTTGGAGTCGTCACGATCTCATCGCACTTAAGCCACATGACAATATCCCCGGCAGAGCAGCCAGCAGCAGTCGCTTCGGTAACATCCTCTGCTGTAAGTTGATAGTCGTTATACTTGATGACCGTAATATCTGCTAGTCCTGTGGTAATGGCCATACCAATCCACTTGTGCGTACCCTGATCAGGATTAGAACTTGGAAAAGCGATTAGCTCCGATACAGGGACGGTAACGGTAATTACGCCGTTTTCAATGGTGATCGCGGTAACCTTACCCTGGTTACTAATTAAATCTTCACCGGTTGGCGTAGGAATTTTTGCGACCGAAACGTTCCATGTATCCGGGATCATTACCCCTGCATCTTTAAGTTTTTTCAATAGATTGTTGAAATCATCCTTGACTCCAGCGACAGTAGTGGCCGTACTTGCAGCTTGATTTATTGCAGAAGGAAGCCCCGTCACTGAGGCTTCCTCCTTAATTTCCAGCGTACCGCCAATTACCGTTTTTTCGCCGCCTTGCTCGGTATAGTTCTTTGCGTTATAACTCATATCGCACCTCCGTTACGCTTTCTGCTGAAGAACCTTGACGGCTTCGGGCAGAATGAGCTTGCCGTCGACACGCTGGGTAGCGACAAAGCCTACCTGCCCGGTGGCGGCGTATAACTCGTTGAGTCTCTTGAACACGCGTCCCTGGCGGTCGGCTACCCAGTAATAACCGAAGTCACCGAAAACGATGGTCTTAGCGGCTGCGGCAATGGCGGGTACATACGCCGATGTATACAGAGGGCGATTCAAAATAGTGTCCGGTGTTCCCGCCTGCAATGAAGGCTGCCAGAGGTACTGACCGTTGCCGTCCTTCAGCTTGCGGATCGCTTTTACGGTGGAGTCATTCATTACGAAGACAGCTTTGTTTCTATAAGGCGCTTTGAGTGAGTAGAAGAGATCAAGCACCTCGTCGATGTTGATAGCGGTAGCGCCCGCCGTGGTTACGCCGATCTGCGCTCCGCCGGTAGCAGCGAGGATACCGGTCGGTTTGCCGGAGCCGTCGCCTGTGAAAAATGCTTCCTCTTCCTTGTTACCGATACGCCTTGCGAACTCTTTTGAGATGTAGGTTTCGAGGTTGAATACGCTGTCGTTCAGCAGCTCTTCGGAAACCTTGATCATCGTTCCCAGTTTATATGCTCCGATGGAAACCTGCCCAAAACTGTCGTCGCTTTCGGGAATAGCGCCTTCCTCATCAATCCAGGATGCTGTGCCCTTGGATGCCACGACCGGGATTTTCCGGTCCCCGGAAGAGGTGGTAATCACGTTGGCTAGCCTACGAAAGATATTCTCATCATCGAGAGCTTCCACAAGGGTGCGCTCAAATTCATCTGGTACAAGATATCCGCCCTCGGTGTCGGTGCCGATCTGCAGCGCATTTCTGATGACAGGGTCGAGACCTTCTCCGGCACGGGTACGCATGGCATTCCAGAATGCCTTCCTGTACTCTTCGGATGCTCTGCCTTTTTGGGTTTCCATGCCCGGTACAGAAGGTTTTCCGGTGAGCGGCATGTTTAGGGGTTTGGAAAGTTCGCGGTCAAGCGCTTCCTGCTTTTCAAGCCTGTCTATTTCATTGCCTAGCGCTACAACATCGGCTTCCATTTTGTCATAGACTGCCGTGTCCTCTGCGGAAACCAAGCCGTCCGATCCACGTTTGGCATCCAGAAACGCCTTTGCTGTTTCCCATGCCTTTGCGCGTTTTTCACGCAGTTCAAGAATTTTACTCATATCATTTTCCTCCTAAAATTTAGTGTTGAATCAAAGAGAGCCGCTTCTCCAGCGACTCGATCGGTGTGCCTGTTTTCTGTTTTGGGAGTTTGGGTTTGACTTTGTCCAGCAGCGAGTTTGTCACCGCCCTGCGGCTGAAAGCATAGGTGACATCACCGGTCTGCTGTCGTTTTTTATCGTCTTCCAAAATCCTGTCGGCAAATCCGAGTTCAATGGCTTTTTTGGCATTCAGCCAGGTTTCTGCATCCATCAGATGGGAAAGCTTTGCTCTTGACTGGCCTGTTTTTATTTCATAGGCGTTGATGATGCTTTCCTTAACTTCCGAGAGCATGGCGATGGCTTTTTGCATTTCATCGCTGTCTCCGATGGCTACCGTAAAAGGATTATGCACCATCATGAGTGCTGTCGGAGCCATCAGCACGGTCGTTCCCGCCATAGCGATCACCGAAGCGGCTGATGCCGCAATACCATCGATTTTTACGGTAACCTTGCCTTTGTAGTCCATGAGCATGGCATATATCTGGCTTGCCGCAATGCAGTCGCCGCCAGGTGAATTGAGCCAAATAACAATGTCACCCTCTCCGGCGGCAAGTTCCGCTTTAAATGCCTTTGGGGTGACATCGTCATCAAACCATGAGTCTTCGGCTATCACGCCGTCAAGGTAAAGTGTTCGGGCGCCGGAATCTTCGTCCCGCACCCAGTTCCAGAATTTCTTCATTCAGGTTCCTCCGTTTCTTTGATATCTGCGAACGCATTATGTGGAGCTCCA
>NZ_JCAIJG010000022.1:0-5892 GCF_059735615.1 Desulfosporosinus sp. Tol-M2 | reverse complement strand
CACGGCACCCTCTAAGACCATTCCTTCGCCATTCCGCCTGC
Organism: Desulfosporosinus sp. Tol-M2; assembly: GCF_059735615.1. Classification (NCBI taxonomy): domain Bacteria; kingdom Bacillati; phylum Bacillota; class Clostridia; order Eubacteriales; family Desulfitobacteriaceae; genus Desulfosporosinus; species Desulfosporosinus sp. Tol-M2. The sequence continues at coordinate 5,851 of NZ_JCAIJG010000022.1, read as the reverse complement.
TTTCACCATCTCCAGCCCAGAGGTGTAATCTCGCTGAGCGGGACTCACGTCATCCCTAATCCAGGTTTTTCTTGAACTTTGCCGACGCGATTGCCACAAAAACTATAGCAAAGGCACATAACGCCAACGTGTCCTGCCAAAGATACTGAATCCCAACTCCTTTGAGGAAGATACCCCGTACGATTTCCAGAAAATAGGTCAAGGGAAATAACCCGCCCATAATTTGCAGCAGCTTGGGCATTGTTTCGCGGGGAAAGATAAAGCCGGACAACAGGATGGAAGGCAAGAGCAAAACAAACGTCATCTGCATGGCCTGCAACTGCGTCCTGGCGATGCTGGAGATCAAGAGACCTATAGCAAGAATGGTAACCAGGAAGATGGTGGACAGAAGGAAAAGGAGCGGAATACTTCCGCTCGGTACAACGCCGAACCAGAACATTCCCGTCACCAGAATCAAACTCATGGAGATAAATCCGATAAATACGAAAGGCAGGAGCTTACCCAGCAACAATTCCAGGGAGCGAATCGGGGTGACGACCAATTGCTCCATGGTACCGCGTTCCTTTTCCCGCACAATAGAAAATGAAGTCAGAATGGCAATCACATTTTGCAGGATAAGACCGATTAAGGCTGGGATATTAAAGACCATGGATTTCATGTCCGGATTATACCAAACCCTGGTCTCCAGATTTAACGGCATTTCCGGTCCGCTTACCGTACCCAGAGTTGCAAGACGTTCACTCTGGAGCTGCAGCGATTTGTTCAGACCAAGCATCTGCACCGCAGACATAGCAGCCCGCGCTACGGTGGGATCGGAGCCATCAACCAAAACTTGCACTCTTGCCTGTTTCATACCCTGAATTTTCTTGCCGTAATCCGGAGGAATGATCACTGCCGCCCGCGCTTTGCCACTGTCCAAATAACCTTCAATCTCCCCATAGCCTTGGACGAAATTATCCGGATCTAAATACTGAGTATTGCGAATGGACGTAATCAGCTCCCTGCTCTCCGCCGTTTGGGCTTGGTCCCAAACCACCGTGGGCAGGTGCTCGACATCAGTGTTGATAGCATAGCCAAAAATGAGGAGCATGACAAGTGGCATGGCAATAGCCATAATTAAGCTGGCCCGATCACGCCGGATATGGAGAAATTCCTTTTTCAGGACAGCCATAAAACGCACCCGGGAAAAGCGCTGCATCAGCCTCGCCCCCATTTCTTCAGGGTAAGGTTACGCGGGTCGTCTGCAGCTTCATGTTCAACATAATAGATGAAAAGATCGTCCAAATTATCTTTCGCTTCCCTTAACTTCATCTCTGCCGGCGAACCAAAAGCGATTAAGCGCCCGTAAAAGATAAATCCCAGGTAATCACAGGTTTCCGCTTCATCCATGTAATGGGTGCTGACCAAAATGGTCATCCCTTCTTTGGCCAGCTGATGAATCAAGTCCCAGAAAAATCGCCTGGAGACCGGATCCACTCCAGACGTCGGTTCATCCAGGATGAGCAGTTGTGGACCATGCAGTAAAGCGCAGCCTAAGGCCACCCTTTGTTTCCAGCCGCCGGAGAGCGCATAGACAAGCTGCGACGTTCTGTCTTCCAAACCTAGCAGTTTAATCACCCGTGTTTTCTCAGCTCGCGCATTTTTCCCCCGCAAACTGTATACCCCGGCGTAAAAGTCAAGATTCTCACTTACCATTAGATCTTCATACAGGCTAAACTTTTGGGACATATAACCGATGCGCTGTTTGATTTCCTCAGGCTGAGTGAGGACGTCATAATCAAGCACGGTGGCTTGTCCTTCTGTCGGCACCAAAACACCGCACAACATGCGAATGATGGTCGTCTTACCCGCCCCGTTCGGTCCGACAAAACCCATTATTGTCCCGGGAGGGATCTGAAAGGTTACCCCTTGAACTGCCGTGTACGTGCCAAACCGTTTGCTTAGGCCCTGGCAATCAATGGCCAGCTTCATTTTTCCTCACTCCTCTACTGCAGGGTCACATCCGCCGGCATACCCGCTTTCAACTGGTCTTGACCTTCGGTAATAACCAATTTGACCGCATAAACTGTACTCGTTCTCGCCTCTTTGGTCTGCACGTTCTTGGGCGTGAATTCTGCTTGGGTACTGATGTATTGGATTTGCGCCTTGAACGTTTGGCCGGGATAAGAATCGACAGCGACAGAAGCCATGCCACCCACTTTCACCTGATTAAGCTTGGCTTCCGGGATATAGATTTTGATCCACAAACTACCCGGATTAAGGATTGTTACCAAAGTTGTGCCGGGGTTGACGACTTGACCTGGCTCAACATGCTGATAGAGAACTTGACCGGCAGCCGGGCTTTTGATGATTAATTTGCTTAAGTTCAGTTCTGCTGTTTTTACGGACTGCGCGCTGACATCCACAGCCGCTTTCTGGGCCTGAATTGTTGGTTGGGTATTTCCGGCGTGAGCTTGGTCAAGACCGGTCTGGGCTACATCGACGCTTGCCTGGACACTCTGATATTGAGCTTTCAAGGTATCCACTTTATTTTGCTGAGCATCCAAATCCTGTTTACTAATTGCTCCACCCTCAAAAAGTTTTTGATTTGCAGCCAGTTTATCCCCTTCAAATTTTAGACCGGGTTCCAGAGCTGCCAGATTGGCCTTTGCCTGGGTCACGGCATACTCCAAACGTCGAATTTCCTCCGCCCGTGCCCCTCCTAAGAGTTCATTGAGTTTGGCTTGAGCCTGAGCCTGTTGGCTCTTCGCGGAATCCAAAGCAATTTTGGCCTGACTGTCATCCAGTTTGGCTATTATGTCGCCGGCTTTGATCATCTGACCTTCATGCACCGGCAAGTCGACGATTTTACCGCCCAGTTCCGGCTGGACTGGAAAATTCGTTCCTTCAATCGTACCTGAATAAGTGGTCGGGTCAGAAGACCGATCATAGTAATGTCTGTAACCGAAGAATGATAAGGTGATTAGGACCAGAATAACGACAATGACTGCAAGTTTCTTTTTCATTTCTTCTCCTCCTGCTCCTTAAGACTCAAGACTATTCACTGAATATTATCATACATAGCATTCCTGTCAATCCTGATACTATCCACATCCTTGCACTCATATGCAGGTAAGAGCGATTCACATGAATTAGTTATGATAAACTATACATTAAATAAAGAATAGTTTATACTAATTATTAAAAAGGATTGTGATTATATGTTACGTCCAAAGGCTCTATCCATTTTTCTTATAAGCACCATTGTTCTTGTCTGCTCAATTATTCTTGCCGGGTGTGCGCCAACCCAAAAAGATGCTGCTCAAGCCCCGGCTGAAAAACTCAAAACGATTAACGCCTCGTACGTCTCACGACCCATTAACGTCCCTTCCGTCGTCGCCCAAGAAAAAAAGATGTTTGAAAACGAGTTTGCTAAAGATAGCATCGAGTTCAAATGGCATGAGATTACAGCCCCGAGCAACCAACTGGAAGCCCTTGCTGCCAAATCCCTTGATTTCTCCAATAGTCTTAATTATGTTTCTACGATTTTAGCGAAAGCTAACGGAAATGACATCAAAATCGTTTCCTCCTATTCCCGCTTTCCCAAAGGAATAAGTCTGGTCATTAAACCTGATGGATCAATAAAAACAGTTGCCGACCTCAAGGGTAAGAAAATCGCTTTACAAAAAGGAACAATGTTACACGAGATGTTAATCCGGGCTTTATCCGAAGTGAATCTGACAACGCAAGACCTTGAACTGGTTGATCTGGATTCCAGTGCAGGGGCAGCTGCTCTGGCCGCAGGACAGGTCCAGGCCACCATCCTCCCTGAGCCCCTGCTTTCCAAGGCTATTGCATCCGGTAAGGTTCAGAAATTACGCTCAGCGGAAGGATTAATTCCGGGCTTAACCGTCATTGCCGTACGCAGTGAATTCGCTAAGACTCAACCTGAAATAGTGAAACGCTATTTACAAGTCCACAAGGCTTCGAACGATTGGAGCCAAGCCAATCTTGAAGAAGCATTGGCTATGACCGCAAAACAAAATCAAATGGATATCCAAGGGGTGAAGGCCCTTTATCCCGAATTCACCTTCGAGATGAGTCTTAATCAAGTTAAAAATGATTTACTTAAATCTGCTGACTTCTTACAAAAAGAGGGTATGATCCGTGCCACCGTAGACATTAATAAACTCGTGGACGAGTTAGTCGATTCCACTTACCTTCCCACAAACTGATTTTTAGAGAGGGTCATATCTATGAAGGCTTCCGCCAATCACAAGAAAGACAAAACCTCAACTATGACGGGAGCGATTAGGCAACCAGCGTCAAAACGATTTTGCCTGAAATTGTTACAGGGATTAGTTCTTCCCTTATTTATTCTTGTCCTTTGGGAATTTCTTAGTGGTTTGGGCTGGTTGAATATCTACCTCATTCCACCGCCCTCCCAGATTTGGGACCGTCTTTTGACTATTGCAGGGAATGGTGAACTGCTAAGACATATAGGAGCCAGCCTGTACCGCGTGGTTTGCGGGTTTAGCCTGGCACTGTGTATCGCTCTTCCTTTAGGTTTCTTACTGGGCCTGGTTCCCGCTGTTCGAGGCTATTTATCGCCCTGCCTGAATTTTTTTCAGCAAGTCCCGGGTATCGCCTGGTTTACCATGTTTATCCTTTGGCTGGGGATTGACGAAGCTTCCAAGATTGCCATCATTGTTTATTCCGCCTTTTTCCCCATATTCCTAAATACTTTGCATGGTATTGCCAGCACTGACCCAAAACTGAAAGAAGTGGCTTACACCTTCGGCCTTTCTCGCTGGGGTCTGATTACACGTGTCTATCTCCCCTCGGCTGCTCCTTCCGTCTTTGTCGGTATGAGACTGGGTCTTAGTTTTAGTTGGCGTTCCCTGGTAGCAGCAGAAATGCTCGGTGCTTCCAGGGGTATTGGCTATTTGATTCAGGAGGGTCGTGAAATGGCTCAGCCCGATTTGATGCTCGTAGGAGTCCTGGTTATCGGCCTAACCGGTCTTTCCCTGGATTTTATTTTTCGCTATCTGGAAAAAAGATTCTTACCTTGCCAAGAAAAGGTTGATCCTCATGAGGTGCCCACATGGCAAATTTCCTAGAAATCAATGGAATTTCAAAATATTTTAAATTAGGCAAAGGTCAAATTCAAGTCCTGGAGGATCTTACCTTTAAAGTTTCTTCAGGCGAGTTAATTTGCCTGATTGGTCCCAGCGGATGCGGCAAGACAACCCTCCTAAGGATCATTGCCGGTTTGGAGAAGCAGACATCCGGTCAAATACTACTTGAGGGTAAAGCAATTGAGGCTACCGGTCGGGAAAGAGTGATGGTTTTTCAAGAACCCCGCCTTTTTCCGTGGCTCACTCTTGAAGAGAATATTGCGTTTGGGATTAAGGGGCGAGTTGAAAAAAAGATTCTGCGACATATCGTCCAAGAAATGTTGGAAATGGTCAGTTTAAGCGAGTTTGCTAAAGCAATGCCTCACCAACTATCCGGCGGCATGGCCCAAAGGGCGGCTATCGCGCGTGCTCTGGCAACGGAGCCCCTAATTTTACTGCTGGATGAGCCTTTTGCCGCTCTTGACGCGCAAACACGTTCCGAGCTCCAAAATGATTTCTTAAGATTATGGCAGTCTACTCATAAAACCTGCATCCATGTCACCCATGATATTGATGAGGCCTTAATCCTTGGCCAAAGGATTATTATCATGCAACCCTCACCAGGCAGCATTCGTGAAATTATCCCGGTCCCGTTTCCTTATCCCCGCTGCCCGGATGAACTTGACTTTATTACTTTGAAAAAGAAAATACGTGACTTATTTACATTCATCTGAAAAGAGACTACCTCATTCTTT
>NZ_JCAIJG010000077.1:0-26204 GCF_059735615.1 Desulfosporosinus sp. Tol-M2 | reverse complement strand
GTTAAAAACTTGAGGTTAATTACTAAGGCTGCGGGGAATCACCATAATAATTTGATAGCCATCTCATGCTACTTACCAATGATTGATGCAATTAATGATCTGGAAGAATTTGATTTTCTTCACCCTGAGATTAAGTCCTTAAAAGAAATTACCCAGACATACTTCAATAGTAGAACTCCTACTTCTACCATAATAATTGGAAGAGATACCCTAAATTTATTTGAAGATCATCTGGAGATGGTGTATTTAAAATGTGAAACAGTTATTAAGGCTATCGAACAAGTTATGTCTGAACAGAGACGTGATCTTCTACCGGTACTTTGAAGCGAAGCTTCTATGTAAAAACTATGGCTAAGATACTGGAATAGATCATTCGCTTTCGGACTTAAAGCGAATGATCTATTCCTATCTTTGCAGGTTTTCCAGAAGCTGGGTCTTCTTTTCTTTTAATTTCTGCCTATGTTCCCGCATACGCTCAATCTCAGCGCCAAGTGTTGAATAATTCTTATCGTTAACCCTTGAATCCAGCCCCGTCTTGGCGTTGAACTTTACCAAACTCAACTACTCCCACAGCTTCGGATTGTACTATATTTCCCTGTAGTACCATTTTCTCCCTAACATACATATTATGAACTATCTTTGGAAAAAGGAGGAAATGCAAATGGCATTTGGAGCTGTTGATGGAGTTGTTGATGGTGCCGCTTGTGGTTGTGGACGCGGCTTTGGTGCAGGAATCGCTGTAGTGGTCGTTATTATTCTTCTGCTTATCGCAATGGGTATCGTATTCTAATTTAAAGGAGGAAAAAATTAATGTACGGAATGGGTTATGGTTTTGGCGGAGCATGCTGTCGCCCCCCTGTCGCCCCAGTTGCTGCTGGTTGTGGGGTTGGTGTAGGAATTATTGCTATTGCTATTTTGATTCTTATCGCTTTAGGTGTGATCTTCTAAAAAATACGATATTAAACAGGCTATCATTTTAATATAACTGGCGATTCATCCCCCATCCTCTATAGGTGGGGGATGAATCGCTCATTAGGCTGGAAATAGAAACCAGATCGTGCTATAATATAATCAGTCGTAAATACCAAGGAGATTGATTATATGCATCAATTAGACACAAATAACCATTCTGTGTTCCTGCTGACCTATCATCTTGTGATGTGTGTCAAATATCGTCGTAAGGTCATTGATGATAAGATTGCCAAACGCATCCGCGAGATTGGCGAGACGATTGGCACTAATTATCATATTACGTTTTTAGAGTATAACCATGATAAAGACCATGTTCACATTCTCTTCAAAGCCCACCCGAACACGGAAATCAGTAAATACCTCAACGCCTTCAAGAGTGCTTCTTCCAGACTGGTAAAAAAAGAGTTTCCCCAGGTAAGAAAGATGCTTTGGAAAGAGATGTTTTGGTCAAAAAGTTTCTGCCTTCTTACAACAGGCGGCGCACCATTGGCAGTCCTAAAGCAATATATCGAATCGCAAGGCGAAAGGAGTTGATTAGGCTTGCAAACGGTATACAGGTTTAGAATCTGGCCGACAAAAGAACAAAATTGAGTTGATATAAATGCTTCAAATGTATCGGCCCGGGGAATTCAAGGGACCCCGAACTCCAGAAGGGATAGACTGCACAATATCTAGTAACAGAAAACCGTCCCATACTTTAAAAGTTTAGGACGGCCTTCTTTTTCCTTACTACGGCTTATGATAAATTTGAACTTACGCAAAATGAAAGGGAATGCAAATAGTCGCGATTCCGATCACCATTTTTGCCCTTGTCATGATTACGGTTATTTTCTTTATTCTGTTTAGAAGAACTTTTTACTTCTTCTTTTTGAACTTCAGCTTGCTCTTGAATCTCTTCAGCTTGTTCTACCTGTTGCTCAGTTTGCTCTTGAGTCCCTTCGGCTTGTTCTACCTGTTGCTCAGTTTGCTCTTGAGTCCCTTCGGCTTGTTCTTCCTGTTGCTCAGTTTGCTCAGTTACTTGTCTGGCTTTATTAGCCGCTTTTGCTGCTTCTTTAGCTTCTTTATTATGTTTATAATAGTAGCCATATGCGTTACCCTGTGGAACCTTTTCCAGGCCCAAGGCTTTAGCAAATGTTGTCAGTATTTCTGTTGCTTCCGCGGAGAGATCTACTTCTTCATCCACTTGTGCATTGTTAACAGTTTCAGCACTTTTAGTATCAGCAGAGGTCCCTATAGTTGCTTCTTCCTCAGCAGCTGTATCTGTATCAGCAGTTTCAACTTGTTCAACTGGAGCAAGCTTTCTTTCCTTTTTCTCTACTTTGGCGATAGCTTTTTCCATCGCACGAACGATATTTAAAGCAACTCTTTCTGCAGCCTGAGCAGGCAGCTTTTCAAGAAGTCCCCCAAGGACAACCACATTATTTGTGTTAACCTTTGTCAGAGCCTCTTGAAGCTTCTGGTATTCATCTGAATCGGTATTCTCAACCTGCTCTAAAAATCCGAGCGCTTTTTCAACTTTAGTAGTATATAAAGTTAGTGCCTCTTCAATCTGCTCTTCATTAGCTTCCCCTTCTTTAACGAGCTCAGTCGCTTCAGCAAGATCTTCATTCGCTTGTTCTTCTAAGAGTTGTGCCTTCTCAATTGGATTACCAGCCAAAGCAACTTTGATTTTTTCAATTAACTCTTCAAGCCAAGAAAGAAACGAATCTGGCAAGGTTCCTGGGTCAACCTCTTGTCCAGCCTCATCAACGACGACTGTATCAGTCCCAATTGCGTCACAGTCAGTCGCTTCTGTAGCAGCCGTGGTACCTGTGGTCGTGGTATCTGCTGTTGTTGCCTCCGAATTTATTTCTGTAGCTTCTGTAGTTTCTGTAACCGAAGTTTGGCCTTCTACTGCTACCTCAGTGTTTTGCGCCTCAACAATAACTTCAGTGGGTTGTCCTGTTTCAGCTAAGACTAGACCTGCATTGACCGTAAAGGATAACATTAACGTTATCACTAGTACTGATAACTTTTTCATTTTACTTCTACTCCCTTAATAAATTTGGTCTTCCATTTTGTGGGTTGTTTCCCATTCCCCATACGCTTAAATACGAAGGCGGATTACATACTAATCAAAAAAACCCCCCTTTGGTAGCTGGCTGCCATTTTACAGGCCCTCTAGCTTTGCGTCCCTGCTTTTCAACAGGTTTGCCATCATCAGTAGTCTCCATGGAGTCTTTCTACCGCTGCTATTATATATTTTCGATAACGTTCTAAAATTTTTCGGGGTACCCCAGCATTTTTTTCGATTATTTTTAACGGGCTAGAGATTTGAATTTCATATCGTAGACTTGAACAACTCATGTATACTTTGTGATGCTCAAGGTTTCCCTCCTTTGCTATCTGTTTAGAAAAACCAATAATTCAACTATAATCACCATTGATTCTACATCCTCTGGAATCCTCTACAATATATAAAGGCCCTTGGTACCACCAAAGACCTTTATATGTTCTCTTATAGTTTATTCTTTATGTTTTTTGTTTTTTTCCTGACCATTATTCTGACCAGCCCCATCGCCCTCATCCACTTCTAATTCAGCCTTTAATTGAACCGGTTCAGGTGCTGTAGTTCCTTTAACCTTCTCATTATTTGTCCTTACATCTTCATCCTTTGGACCTTTACCTTCGGACTGTTCACTATCTCTCAACTTCTTATCCTCTATACCTTTTACTCCTTTTTCTTTATAAGTTTCCATTAGTTGTTTGACTGTCATTTCTTTATACTTATCTACATTACGTTCATCGACCGTTTGGCCAAGCACATTGGTGATAATATTATATTTACCGGGTGTAAGATCCCAATCTTTTGCATCCTGAACACTTTGATAGCCAATACCTCTGGCATCGACAGTCGCGTTTATATTCTTATTCTCGATTTCCTTTTCGGCTGCTTTTTCCAACTTAGCCGCTATACGCTCAGCTTTATCCTCGTTTTTCGCAGCAGAGGCAATCACGATAGTGCCTCCTTCTACCAAGTAACCGCCATCTTCTATACGGGCAACGGCTTGAGTAATTGCTTCCTCAATATTTTTGTTCTTTAAGCTAAGTCCTGCTAAAATATCCTTTGCATCTTCGTTAGTAGCTTCAAAGCCAATTACACGCTCAAAAAAGTTGACATCCATCATTATACTTGGGTTAACATCCAAGCTTACAGTATAATAAGGGGTTGCGTAAGCCCATGTCCCTCCGCCCAACAACATCATAAACATGGCAACTGCTGCCACCACAGCACTGACTCTACCTTTTCTCCATATTGTCTTTTCCTTAACGTATATCACATCTCCAATCGTGAAATTTCTGTTCTTCATTTTTACTACACGTCCGTCGTTCTGCAGCAATGCAGCGTATCCGTCTTTAATTTCCACTACGACTGCTTTCAACGCCCAACCTCCCCTCTGATATAGCTTAAATATTCCGAGAGATACGGATAGTCTCCATGGAGTATTTCTACTGCTGTTATTATATATTTTCGATGACGTTCTAAAATTTTTCGGGGTACCCCAGCATTCTTTTCGATTATTTTAACAGGCAAGAGATTTGAATTTCTCATTTCGTGGACTTGACCAGGTTTATCCAATAAATAAATAACAACTTTGGCACAAGCCACTTTTGTCTTTTGAGCCTTCGGGGAACAATCCGCTAAGTCCATAAACGAAAAGCCATAACTTGAGAGAATCTGGTTTATAGCCTCGATTTCTAGCTTTAGGTTATCATCGTTACTTATAATAACCGCATCATCCTCAATCTGCTCAACCTGAACCTCCGAGCTATATCGTCCTTGAGCCCTATAGTAATCGACAAGGCTTCTATGGATTATGAGTTCAGCAAAGGCAATAAAGCTTCCCCTGCCAAAGTCGTAATTTTTTAAAGCATCCGAAAAAGCGGACAGCGCGATTGACCACTCATCATCATTCTTAGACACATAGTGTTTCGCTGTCTTTGCGGCAGTTTTTAAAATGAAAAATTCATGTCGAGCAATAAACTCATCTAGCTTGTTTGAATCTTTTACCACATCGACAGCCATTTGGTCGAGTTTCCGCACTGACCTCACCTCCAGTTAGCGAGCATATAACAATATCGCATTCTGAACTTATCTCTTATTTTCTTGCCCTAAATAATACAAGTTGCCACCACTCCAAATGGATTATTAGCTGCCTTCCAGGCGTCTCCAGATCTCCTCTTGCTTTAAGATAGGCAGATCCCGGTAGCGATTTTCCGGCAGGTAGGGGTCAAAGTGGCAGACGGGTTTATAGGAACAATACTGACATCCCGTACTCTTCCCTCGCCGGTAAGGGGAGAGGGAAATATCACCGTTTAAAATTTCTTCACCCGTCTGACGGAACCTTTGATAAAGGTAGCCGCTGAGCAGGGAAAACTGATCCTCGCTCAGAACGTTTGATCCTTTTTTGAAGGTCCCGTCTTTCTTTAATTTTAATCTAAGTAAATCGGATTGCCCTGTGGAAAAGGAAGCATCCATAGCTTCCAAGACACGTGGATTGGCTAATAAGTACCCGCTGACTTTAACGGCTTTAACGCGGTGCTGTTCCAGCTCCTCCGAGCTGAGGGGTATTTTCTCCTCCAGCTGGGGTTCCAACACGGGAAAATACAGAAACCCCGCCGGAATCTTCTGAGGAAAGACGTCATCCCTTACTGCGGCAACTTCAGCCCCTACATTTTCGAAACCTGTTTCCAAGAAGGGCAAAGCGGAAGTCGTATTTAGCAAGACTTCAGCTCCATGCAAAGCGACATCCAAATAAGTAAGCAATTGGAGATTTAATCCATAATAGATTGAATCAAGCGCTAAGGATAATTCGCGGGATTTATAATCAAGGATCCGCAAATACACTTTTCCATCTAAGAACGCGGCATCGACACGGTCGATTTGCCCGCGTATCAGGAGTGAATCGTCTTCCGATAACGGAATGTCGACCCCAGGGAGCGTTTCTGTCGGGCCAAAACCCACTTCAAGCCGGATCGGCATAAATATCCCTCGGCGGGCATGCTCTCCGAGCACGCGCACAGCGTGATGAACGGTTCGTTTGAGTTTCTGAGTTAAATAGCGGTAGCGGGCGCTGCTCAGAAGGATCTCATGCTGTAGACTTGGGGCGAGCTGCTCCGCCAGTTCACTGACCAGGGCCCAGGATTCTTCCTTAGTTAATTTTCCCCAGTCTAAGCCCCGTTCCTGCAATTGGCTTGCGAAATCATGCAGGAGAGCATGGAAAAATTCACCCATATCCGGGCTCGATAGCTGATAGTTAGATCTTTCACGAAGCTTCAGACCATAATGGGCATAATGTCCAAAAGGACACCTGGCGAATTGTTCTAAACGAGAAACACTGGCCATCAGGCGTCTACCGTATAAACGGCGCGCCAGGGGGCGTTGAATCCTAACTTCCTGATTTTGGGTTACGAGACTGGACTGCAAACGCTTCGCTTGATTTTGGCGGCCAGGATCCTGATTCAACCACATTTCTGCAGCCTCCCAAAGGGGAGAAAGCAGCTTTCCTTTGCGCAACGTGCGGAGTTGTTCGGCATAGGCTTGCAGTGTAGAATTTGCTTGACAAATGAGGTTAATGTCCTCCTGGTTTCCCAGGAAGCTCTCTGAAAGCGGGAAAAGCTTCTTAAGCCGGGTGACAACAGGCGAAACCGCCAGCCCTTTCCCCTCTTCATCAGTCAAGGGATAACAGACAACAAGTCGTTCTGTAGCTCGGGAGAGTGCTGTATAGATAAAGAATTGTTCTTCAAACGTCTGAGCCTTCCCTTGCGGAGCCAGGGCGACCCCTGCTTTCTCCAATTGTTCCCTTTCCTCTGCATCAAGTACCCCGGCGGAGTCAGGTCGAGCAGGAAGTACACCCTCATTAGCACCAAGCAGAAAGAGAACCCGTACTTCAGGATTCCGTGAACGATCCAATGACCCCACCAGGACTTGGTCAAGCCCGGGGGGAATCAGCCCGAGTTCGATCGCTTCCAGCCCGGAAGCAAGAATTAAAGCATATTCCTCCAGCTCCAAACATTCTTCCCCTAATCCGGCGACTATTTCATCCAGGACTTGGATGACGGCTTCCCAGATTTGTTCGTGCAGCTTGGCCAAGCCGGGTTCTCCCATGGCTTGGTCTTTTTCTGACCACTTCTTTAAGGTCGCCGGAACATCAAGCCTTTCTAAGCAGGCATACAAAGTTTCGGTAACTTCCCGTACAGTTAAACAGTCAGCTTGGCTACCCGGTCTGACCTTTTGCATAAATGGGCTAAGGAAATCATAAATAGTCTGCCCGGAGGAGTTTAGCTCCGCTTGAAACTTAAGCTCGCCGGCAAGTTGGGCCTCATTTTGCCCCAGAGACCATTGACGATGATATCTCCAGGCTACGTTTCTGTTCCAGTCCTCTCCGTGTATTCCATGTTCGAGCACGTAGTTTTCCAGTCGATCGATGATATCCCGCGGAAGTGGGAAAAAATCCGTCTTCAAACAGCGAAAAAGTGGTTCGTAAGCCCAATGGCTCTCGGCCACTTCAGGTAGGGCTTGCATCAGCTCAATCAGGGGATGATGGAGGACAGAACGTTTATGATCTGAAAAATGAGGTATCTCATAGGCCGTGAACACCTGTGTAATCAGCTCATGATAACCTGTGAGGTCGCGAGTCATGACCGCCATTTCATTCCAACGGAGTCCTTCATCCCTCGCTAAACGTCGAAGTTCCCGCGCAATACCTTCCACTTCAGCCCGTCTGTTGACGGCTGAAAAGATCTGAATTCCTTCCCCTGTGGTACTCTCCGGACTAGCTGGGAACTCCTCGAGGGTGGACACTGCTGCCGAAGACTGAACCTCCCCGTAAACTACTGTCGGATAAGTGAAGAAATATTTTTCCAAATGCCGGAGCCAGGGATGTTTATAGCGTTTCGCATTCTTAAGCAAGGCGGGAGGGTGTAAAAGGGCACCGGTCTCGGCGGCAAGGCCTTGGAGATCTTGATAAGTTTGCCAAGCGCCGGCAAATAACTCCTCCCCCACTTTAAAAGGCCCCGCTTCCAGCTGACGTTCATCTGCCAGCAAAACCGGATCAAGTGGGGAAGTGATGACAACTTCTTTAGCCGTAGTCATAATGATTTTTAAGACTTCTAATTCCTGAGGGGTAAATCCCGTAAAACCGTCCACCCAGACCCGCGCCCCTTGGATAAGGGGTGCATCAGGGATCTTTTCTGCCAAAAGCGAAAGTTCATCATCAGGGTCACGGATTTCTTGTCCTAAAGCTGCTTGAAATTCTTCATAAATAAGGGCTAAGTCCTGGAGTTTATTCAATAATAGTCCCTTTGCATCTTTAACTTTACGTAAATCATCCGGGGTAATCCGGTAAGTCTTAAATTCTCCGATCGCTTGAGCGAGGAGATCGGCCATACCAGGCCGGGTAGCGGAGCGGGCGAATGCTTTTAAATGAAGACGATGCTTTAAGAGGATTCGACGCAGGAGCATCCGTTTGCCAAGCGCACCGATCAGGACTTTTTGCCCTCCCCCGGTTTCCGAAAACACTCGCCAGCCCAGCCGTCGAAAGCTCAAGACCTGGGCTCGCAAACTGCCGCCTAAATCAGGCGTGTTGGCTAAGGCTACTTCCATCTGATAGGTTGCCTGCTCGGGGACAAGGAGGATAAGAGGTGCTCCCCAAGGCTTCAGACGAAGTTCTTTGCGAATTTCTTCCAAACATAAGGTGCTCTTGCCTGTTCCGGCGCGACCGCATACGAAACGGAACCCCAAGTAAATCGCTCCCTTCCAGAGATATGAAGTTCCCAACCGCGAGGGAACTTTAAAGCAAACTTCTTTTTAAAATGCGATGTGCCGTACTTGGCCGATCATACTCAGGAAGGCTGCTCCAACAGCCGGGGAATAATTTGGCTTCAGTATTTGAAGGTTAGGAAACTCCTCTTGAACAGTGGAGCAAAAAGACGGTGCAACATATTCCCATATATGTGTTACAATTCCTCCGACCAAACCCACCTCCAAGACTTTGGTTTTCCGTAGGAGAGCCTTTGTTAATAAACCTAAAGCCTGGCCGGACTCTTTTAGGATCAAATTAGAGATAGCGTCGCCCGTCCGGGCGGCTTCTACGACCACCGGGACCAAAGCTGCCACTTCCTTGTTCGTGCGTTTACCCTGGTATAGCCAGCAGCTGATACCCTGCACTTGTGTCAATCCCAAATATTCGGTAATCAGAGTCTCTAATATGCTCTTGGGACCGTACCCGTCGAAAGATGCCAGCGTAGCTGCCAGGGCTTTACGCCCAATATCGTAGCCACTTCCTTGATCGCCGATGAGATGTCCCCATCCGCCTACACGAAAAACCTCTCCCTCTGGGTTAACCCCTAAAGCAACAGCCCCTGTTCCGGCCACTAAAACATTCCCGGAAAAATTCCCGCGCACGGACATTAAAGCCCCAAAGGCATCGTTTTCCAGAACCACAGGAACCTCCTGGTAAGGGATCATTGTTTCCAGGGCAAAGACCTTTAACCTTTGCTTAAGGCCATCAGCCATAACCTTCCAGTCCTCGGGTGTGTCAATACCGGCCAGACTGATTCCGATCCCTTCCGGTGTTTCCTCTTGTAAGGCATCGTAAATCCCCTCTGTAATATGCCGGACAGCTTGTTCCATCCCGACCGCATGGTAATTGCTCGCTGGCTTGCGCAAACAACGAAGTACTCGCCCCGAAGGATCCAGGGCGACAATCTCCGTTTTACTGCCTCCGCCATCCACCCCGATTTTTAAACGCATCCCTGTCACTTCCCTACGCTCATTGTTGTCCTTAGTGCAGAATGTCTTTTTGTAAGTAAATATGCATGGAACCTGGCATTCTTCAATAGGTATTAATATAGAAGCCGATTGGGGGGTGATTGACGTACGCATTTTTGTGTTATCCCGTAGGAAGCTGATATTTGGAATTCTGTTTTTAATCACCGTAGGAGTTCTTATCGCTATCTCCCTGCGTTCACTGACAATACCTTCCCTGGTTCGTGCTCCGGGTACCTATTATATGGCGCATACTCAGGAAAAGTTCATCGCCCTGACCTTTGATGATGGTCCGGACTCAATCGATACGCCGGAGGTTCTGGATATCCTTAAAGAAAAGAATGTCCGGGCAACTTTCTTTGTTTTGGGGCAGGCGGCTCATGCGAACCCACTTTTGTTAAAGCGTCTGGTTATGGAAGGACATGAAATCGGAAACCATAGTTTCCGTCATGATTATCAGCAGCGTCGTTTAGTTGAAGAAATCAAGCAGACAGACCAGGAGGTCTTTGCTGCGACCGGTACCCATACCTATTTCTATCGTCCTCCCGGCGGGTTCTTATCCCAAAATCAACTTAAAACTATCCAAAAAAATGGTCACATGGTGGCATTGTGGAGTGTGGATAGCCGAGACTGGTGTAACCCAGGCATTAAACAAATTGTGGACAATGTTATTAAAAATGTTTTCCCCGGCGCCATTATACTCCTGCATGATGGGGGTTACCAGCGTACGCAAACCGTTAAAGCGTTGGGTCCGCTTATTGATGCTCTCCAAGGGCGCGGCTATCGATTAACCACCCTGAGTGAGCTGAAAATGTTGGATTCTGAAATAAAGTAGTTTCCCTGAAATTTAATCGTTCGGTACGAACCCCCTGCCGAGGACTTCGCCGGCATTTTGGACCATCATAAAGGCTTGAGGGTCTACTTCCCGCACAGCCTGTTTCAGTCTTCCTAATTCGGGAAGACTGACGACACAGATAATCACATTTTTGGGCTCGTTAGAGTATGCTCCTCTGCCCTGTAAAAAAGTCGCACCCCGCCCTAAATCAATCATAATGCGGTTAACTAAAGCCTCGGATTGGTCGGATATGATGGTAACAGATTTCGATGGCACTCCATTCTGGAGGAGATCAAGTACACGCCCATAGACGAACAAATTTACCAATGTATACAATGCTACTCTTGAACCAAGTATAGCCCAGGATATCAGGATAATGACACCGTTAATGGCAAGTGCTGATGTTCCCATAGGCACACCGGATTTCCGTAGAATGACTTTGGAAACGATGTCTGTTCCACCCAGGCTGCCCCCGAGGCTAAATATAATGCTTGAGGAAATCCCTGAAATGACCCCTCCATAAAGTGCTCCTAAAAAAATATCGTTGATGGCTATAGGCTGAATACCTTTAAACAAATCAAGAAATATTGAATAAATTGCTAATCCCCATACCGTCTTAAAGACAAAATGCTTATTAATTTCACGCCATCCCAAGACTAATAACGGGATATTTAAGATAAAGGTCATCAGTCCAATCGGAAGCTTGATTGTATAATAAAGGAGCAATGTGATCCCACTAATTCCGCCACCTCCTAAGCCGGAAGGGACAATAAAACCCTGAACGCCGTAGGCGGAAGTGATGGCTCCTATGGCAATCCCAAGGATGCCGAGGATAGACCTTACTCTTTTAGTTAACTTCAAGTGGTTACCCCCTATTTTTGATGAAGTCTCCAAGCTCAGGGCATAATCAATTATACATATATTTGTCTTTTCAGTAAAGAATTGCTCATAGGTTCATTGGCAGGATACAGTGAAAAAATGCGCCGGTGTGAGATTTATATCTTCTCAACCAACGCATTAAATATTTGTTCATTTAACTCCCTTAAGCCCTTACATACTCTTTCTGTGTACATAGAGATTGGAGCTGGTTAATCGATTTGGCAGCTCCTTTAACTTGGTGAAAAATCCTGGTCCCGTCAAGACTTGTTCAATTTTAGGTAAAGTGATCTCTAATGCTTCTTTCAATACATCTTCGATGGTTTCCACCGTTACAATTTGAATCTTATTTTTAACTTCTTCCGGGACATCCTTTAAATCAACAATATTATCTTTTGGAATTAAGACTTTCGTGATCCCGGCACGTTCCGCGGCTATCAATTTTTCTTTTAATCCCCCGATCGGAAGAACAACGCCCCTGAGCGTGATTTCTCCCGTCATGGCAAGTTTTGCATCCACCATGATACCGGTAATTAATGAAGTAAATGCCGTAAATAGGGCGATTCCCGCAGACGGTCCATCCTTGGAAACCGCTCCGGACGGTACATGAACATGCAAGTCTTTTTCTTTAAACTGAATGGCATTCACAGGCAACCGAGATTTCAGAAGACTTAAAGCTATCCTTGCAGATTCCTTCATAACATCCCCTAGCTGACCTGTTAAGATGATATGATCGTTTCCAGGCATTTCTGTTGCCTCAATAAACAGGATCTCACCCCCCACCGGCGTCCACGCTAATCCGGTGACAACACCCGGCGGATTAATTTCCTGAGCCATGTCATGCCTTGACATTTTTCTGCCAAGAATCTCCTCCAAGGCATCCGCTTCAACAATATAAGGTTTTGCAATGGTTCCAAGTACAATCTTTTCCACGACACTTCGCGCAATGGCGGCCAATTGTTTTTTTAGTCCCCTGACACCGGCCTCCATGGTGTAGTCTGAAATTATTTTCTTTAATGTTTCATCGCTGATTTGGACATCAGCCTCCGTTAAGCCATGTTCTTCCAATGCTCCCATAATTAAATGATTTTTACCAATGTGAAACTTTTCATTCGTTGTATAGCTTGAAAGCTGGATAACTTCCATACGATCCAGCAAGGGGCCAGGGATACTTTCAAGTGAGTTTGCTGTTGCAATAAAAAATACGTTGGACAAATCGTAAGGCAAATCCAAATAATGATCTGTAAAGGTATTGTTTTGTTCAGGATCCAAGACCTCGAGTAATGCGCTTGCCGGGTCCCCGTTATAACCCGTCATCAATTTATCCACTTCGTCTAAAATCATAACAGGATTCATTACACCAGCCTTTTTTATACTTTGGAGGATGCGTCCGGGCATTGCACCTACATAAGTTCTGCGGTGCCCACGGATTTCAGCCTCATCGCGGATACCGCCCAGACTGAGTCTGGTATATTTTCGGCCTAATGCTTCCGCGATACTCTTGCCCAAGCTTGTTTTCCCTGTTCCTGGGGGCCCCACGAGCAAAAGGATAGAACCGTGTTTATCTTTTTTCAATTGCATGACCGCAAGATGCTGTATGATACGGTCCTTTACTTTTTCCAGGCCATAATGCTGCTCACCTAAGATACGCCGGGCTTCTCCAATATCGACGAGTTTCTCCGCTTTCATTTCCCAGGGTAATTCTACAAGAAGATCTAAATAGTTTCGAATCACATTATAATCCGAGCTCGCAGGATTCTGACTTTCCAGTTTGCTTAATTCTTCTAGTGAGGCTGTTCGAATCTCTTCAGGCATGTGTGCCTTTTCAATACGTGTTTTGTAATCTTTCTTCTTTTTGCCGGAGACTGGTTCGCCTTCATTCAGCTCTTTCTGAATCTCTCTCAGTTGTTCCCTCAACACTGCTTCACGATAATTTTTATTCGCTTTTTCGGAAAACCGTTCCGTCATTTCAATCTGGAGCTGAATTGTCTCTTTATAATGTAAGAAATAGTCGATAAACGTCAAACTGCGCTCCTTTAATGACGCTGTTTCCATCAAGGTATATTTTTCTTCCTTTGAAAATGGAAGAAACCGCGAGATATATCCTATCAGAACATTAAGATCCTTTATCTTATCAATCGCTTTTACAATACCCTCTGACTCTCTGAACAAGGATCCAATTTGATGAGCTATATTTTTAATATATGTCAGCATTTCTTTCTGACCGTTTTCGTTGAGGTCGATGACTTCCTGTACGGAAATCGTTTTTCCAGTGATCATGTTTTCTGCAATGTGAATATCAAATACTTCCACGCGGTTTAAGACCCTGACTTGGACATGGTATCCTTTCTCGCTGGGGTTGACCTCCAGTACTTCAAGGGCAACACCTGTTGTGTAGAAATCCTCCACTTTGATTTTATGTCGGTTCTGATGCTGCTTTATCGGCAACGCCACAATTTCATGATTTTTGTCCCGGATACAAGCCAGCTCATCCTCGCTTAAGTGGTCTACTCTTAATGGAAAAGTCATTCCTGGTAATAAAACCAGATTTTCTATTGCGAATATCATATAAATTACCTCCTCTTCATAAATGAATGCTCATTTAATTGTTAATAACGAGCTATTACCCTTGCTTAGGACTAATAGTATCTTTTGAGACCAAATATCCCTGGATCAGCCAGGTTTTAAAAATCTTTAAGAAGTGCTTTTTGAATGATATATATCAACTCGTTTAAGCGTTCCATTGCAACGTGTTCTGACTCACAACTTTTCACAGCAATCGTTTTTACGGGGGAAAATAGAAAAGCGTATAAATTATCATTGTTAAAGTCATTTAAGATTTGCCGTTTCTTTAAATCCGTCAGCAACTGATTTAAATACGCCGGTCCCTTCATCGAACGACAAGTGCTCTGAAGAACCGGGCAAGTACTGAATTGTTCAATAAAATGAAATACTTCTTTGTTTTCAATAATAAAGAAATAATATCGTCGAATCAATTCCGCAATTATGTCTTCTCCCACCATATTGGGACTTATACATTGAAGCAAATATTGTATCGTTTCTTCAGAATATTCCTGATAAATTTCTCTTAGCATGGACTCCTTATTTTCATAATAGATATAGACTGTCGCCGGAGATACGCCGGCAGCCCTTGCTATTTTTGAAATAGATGTACCCTGGAACCCCTCCTCCAGAATCAACTGCATCACTGCAATTTTAATGCATCTTTGCTTTTCGTCATCTTTTTTTCTCATGCGCGCCGCCTAACTTCTAGATAAAACTGATGATATATCTATCATAAACGATCGCTCATTTATTGTCAAGCAGAATGAGTGAAATCTATAAAGCAGGCGAGAACAAGCGGGCGCTTGATTCTTTCAAGCGTTCATGGACAGGGCGTTCTTGAAAGGTTTTCAGGATAAGTTCAATACTCTCGTTTATGTCTTGTTCAAAATCTATTTTCAGGCTTTCAACTAAGGCCTGGTCATATACAAAGGCACAGATCTCGAAATCAAGGAGGAAACTCCTAATATCCATGTTGGCGGATCCTACCGATGCAAGATGATTGTCGATGAAGAAGATTTTGGCATGAAGAGTACCTTTCATGTATTTGAAGATCTTTACCCCCGCTTGAAGCAATTCTTCAAAATAGGAATGCATTGCCCAGTACGTTAGTTTTTGCTCGGGGATTCCTTGCACAATAAGCCGCACGTCTAAACCGCTGAGCGCTGCTGTTTTTAAGGCCATCATCAGACTATCATCCGGGATAAAATATGGGCTTTCGATTGAGACACTGTGTTTAGCCATTGTAATAGCCTGGAAAAAACCCTGCAAAACTGACGTCCTGTTTGAATCCGGACCATCCCCAACAATTTGAACGGGCAGCACCTGCGGAATGAAAGTTGGCGGAAAATAACAGGCCCCTTGAACCTCTTGACGGGTCACAAAATACCAATCGTTCAGGAAAATAGATTGGAGAGTATGTACCGCCTCCCCTTCCAGTTTTAAATGCGTGTCCCGCCAAAAGCCTAGTTTAGCGTCACGAGACAAGTATTCATCTCCGATATTTAGTCCTCCCATAAAGCCGGTACATCCATCCACCACGACGATTTTACGATGGTAGCGCAAGTTAAGTCAGGCTGTTAGAAAAGGAAAACGAATCGGGAAAAACCATTCGGCCTGAATCCCTGCTTGTCGCATACTACTTATAAAACCGCCTGAAAGCGATATACTTCCCATTCCATCCAAAAGAACTCGAACTTCCACCCCTTCGACAACTTTGCGGGCTAAGATCTTCAAAACGTCCGCCCCTATTTCATCATCTTTATAGATATAATAGCTGAGGTGGATGTGATGCTTTGCTCCTTCTAAGGCATTGAATAACGCTTGGAATTTCTCGCCTCCATTCAAAAGGATTTCAACCCGATTATGATGAGTTAAGGGGGCAAAACCACTATTCAAAAGAAGCCTAACCAGTTTGTGGTGCGCATCCGTGTGTTGGGACGACATGTCGCCATGATGGCAGACAGTTTGCCGGCACACCTCTTTGGCTAATTGATAATCGGAAATATGTTTATAACGCAATAGATGTCCTTCAGTTTTCCGACCAAAGATTACATAAAGGATAAATCCCAAGACAGGAAGAAACCCGAGAATACAGAGCCAGCCCACAGTTTTTCCTGGTGCTCTGTTTTCTAAGAGTATCACTGCTCCAATCAGGATCACTTGAAGTGAGCTTATAAGTAGTAAAAAAGGCCATACCATCATATCAACGCCCTATCCGTACTGATTCCTATCTAAATGATGAAGAGTTAATAGTGTTAATTTTGTTGAACTTTATGAAAGGCACTATTTCTAGTATGCACAAAAAAGAGGAGCAATTATTGCTCACCTTAATATTGAGTTTAACGACAACTAGCTCGACAAACACTGAGCACTGGATTCACAGTTTGAATTAAACGTAACGAAAAAAGTTGTTCCATTCAAACCGGTATTTATATCAATTTTTGCTTTATGACGAGTTGCAATATTATAGCAATTAGCAAGCCCAAGTCCAGTTCCGATATCTTTTGTAGTAAAGAATGGTTTCCCCAGCATATCTAGATTTTCAATTGGAATTCCAATTCCCTCGTCCCGAACACTCAGAACTACATTCTGACCATCTTTATATGTTTTCAGCGTTAAGCATCCGTCCGCTTTCATTGCTTCCAGACCATTACGACACAAATTGAGAATAAGTTGACGGATTTCTTTCGTATTCAAATGAATTTGTGGAATTTCCCCAGGTTCGAAGATTATCTGCTTATTTTGTGTAAAAGTATCCGCTTGAATTAACGGAAATAGTTTAGAAATTAATTCATTTAAGTTACATTTACATACTTCTGTTTTAGTCGGCTTGGTTTTCGCAAGAGTTAAAAACTCTGTAATAATCGAATTTGCCCTGTCTATTTCATCTATCATTAACTTAAATTGACTCTTGAAGGCTTGCAGTTCAACTCGGTTTTGAAGTAATTGGAGGTAACCACGCACAGTGGTCATTGGATTGCGTATTTCATGTCCAATTCCTGCGGCCATTTGACCAATAATGTTCAATTGATCTAAGCGTTTCATTTCTTTTTCGAAACGTTTTTTTTCAGTAATATCTATATCTATGGAAATAAACTCTCGTTTTCCTCCAAATAAATTTATAGGAAATAACGTTGTAAAAATATTTTTTTTAATTCTTTGCTTATTAATATAAATCGATTCAAATGCTTTATATGGCTTCCTGGTTTTACATGATTCCAATAGGTCTTTGAATTTATTCATATTCGCAGCATTTTCTTTACTCCAGTTCAATTGGTCTAGAGTTTTACCTACTATTTCTTCACTAACCCAACCAAATATAGTTTCAGATGCTTTGTTAACAAATAGTATTTTTCCATCCTCATCATAACTTTGAATAGCCACATTTGGAGTATTATTAATAATAGTCTTCAGTCTTGCCTCACTTTCTTCCAAGACCTTGTTTTGAGATTCAATTAATCGAAAACGATCTACGCCCATTTCCCCTAACATTTCTGCAAGCTGAAGAAAATAATGCATAATTGAATCCAACTTGTCTTTTGAATAAATCGGTACATTAACTAGTTCTTTAAGGTACTTTTCCTCATCAAAGCCGTATTTTCTAGCCTGATTACGAAATTTTTCAATATCAGGTTTCTCAAATAAAAATTGTCCGTTAAATATTGAAGCTAAATGTTCGCCGTTAATAATAATTGGTGCTGCAGCATCAATTAAACCATTTGGACATGTATAATAAATATATGGTACAATACTACCCCGTTCCCTCAAGTGTTCTTTTAAATATTGGTCACTTTGTCTGCATGATAATTCAGTTTCGATATTTACCCTATGAAACTTCGTACAGATATTTTGCCAGGCTACTGCGACCAAAATATTGCCATCAATATCGATAATAGCTGAAGGAATACCTGATGCTAAATATAATCCTTCCATTAGCTTTTGGAGTTTTGGAATATCAAATATTTCAGAAAATTTATATTTCATCTGAAATGAACCTCCCGTGATAATATTTAAAAAACGTTCTAATTATTGTCTTTTACCAACTTTCATAGTGAATCATCTCTTCAAGTTTCTTACGCGGTCGAGCTTCCGGAAATTCGTTGGCATAACCAAGAGTAAGAATACCTACTACATATTTATCATCAGGAATATTTAAGATCGGTCTGACTTCTTCTTGGGCAAACCATGCAACCCAGCAAGTTCCTAAGCCTAAATTGTTAGCTTCAAGTACAATATGCTCAGCGGCAATGGCTGTATCTCTGATAATCCACTTTAGTTCCAACAGTGGACTATTTTCATTTAGCGATATTTCTCTATCATCATTTATTCTCGAACGTATATCTGCAACACACGCAATAAAAACTGGAGCTGTAAGCATCCATTTTTGGTTTTTAGATACTTCAGCTAATTTATTTCTAATTAATTCCGATTTTATTACAATGAAATGCCAAGGTTGTGAATTGTCACCAGAAGGAGCAAGCCTGGCACTCTCAATTAATTGAATAATTTTGACATCTTCAACTGGTTTATCAAGATATCTTCTTATACTTCTACGAATTTTAATCTGCTCAATCATAATTAGTGTCCTCCCTTTCGCTGCGCTCAAGGCACAAAAATTAAAGAAAAAAGCAATTTTTTCTTTATCCAAAAATCCTCTCCATATAATATTTTATCATTACCAGCACGTTCGGAAACAATTACTTACTGAACGTGTTCCCGTGGATGTCCCCTAATCATTCCGAAAGGGCGAATGGAACGCATCATTTTACTCGAAGTAATCAGGAACCATGCGATTCATCATGGTAATATTCTCTGGGGATAATTCGCCTCTACACCTTTCAACATTCTTCTTCGTTTTCCTCCTAAGGAAGAAAGTAAATGATCCAAGAAAGAATAAAAAAACTTGGTTGACTCCCATACGAAGACACTGTATTAACCCTTCTTGCAGACACTGTCTTCGCACGAATTATTCATTCTGTCAGCCTCAGCGAAGGTGACTGCCTAGTTGCCTTATACTATCTGACAAGCACAAAAAAGCCAGGCCGTTATGAAAAATGACGACCCAGCAATTCACGTTTAATCCCAGGTTAACGGGATTTCCACTTCCTCCACGCCCGGTAAGATCCCCATCCTAAGACACCGATAAGCAGATAAGGTAACGCATAGCCTATCCCAACGACTAGATAATTAAGGACATTCCATGCACTGCTTATAGTTTTCAGTACGGCATCCTGGGTGGCTTTCCAAGTATTACTCCAAGCGATTGGCTGCCAAGGATTCTTCACTTTGAGATTCGGGCTTTTCAGGGCGACGAACTGAAGGTTCACTGTGGAATACTCAACATTATTGTTCCAAAGTTTAAGTTGACCCTTTAGTTGTTCAATTTGCTGACGAATGTTGCCCAGCGCGTTTTCCACTTTAAGAACGTCTTCCACGGTCTTGGCCTGGTTTAAGATTTCGAGGTATCGCTTTTCCTCGGTCTCGAGAGTTTGTAGGCGAACCTGGGAATCATAATATTGATTGGTAATATCATTGGCTAACATGTGTTGCTCGAGTATTTTGCCCCAAGTGGGAAGAGAATCGTTTAACCAATTAAGCTTATCGGCCGGGATCTTAAGCGTTAAATGAGCGGATGAATTGCTGTCCGACCCGTTTTGTTGAGATTCAACTACATACCCGCCCATTTGTTGGACTTCACGGCTAATTTGAGTAACTGAGTCATTAATAGCGGTAACTTCGAGGGATAATGATAAATTATGTGTAATCTTTCTAGGGATATCGGAACCAGCCGGAGGAATAACCGCTGGGTCAATTGGGTCAGTATAGGTTAGGATAGCCTCACTTTTGGCTGACGAGTTAGCCGGACTATTTGAAGAGGGCGATTGCGGCGCCGCTATATCTCTTTCGGTCAAACTATTGTCGGCAGCCCCACCCTTAGACTCGATACCACCCGCTTTATTCGTGCTCGGCGTCTGTTGAACCATATCTTTTAATTGGGTTTCTGCGCTCCCAATATGCGGGAGTAGATTAAATGAATTGTTCATAATCCCTTGCCCGATGAACGCGAACATCGCTAATCCTACGACCAAAATACCGAGTTTCCATTGCCTACGCCCCGGTATCATACATAACCTTGTACGTATCCATTGAACGAACCTGTTCATACCAGTCACAGGTTTTTCTGCCCCTTCTTCTTTTGTCATTTTTTCAAGGGTTTTTTGTTTGATACTCTGCTTGATTTGCTCATTTTCTTCTGAGTCTGACTGGATTGTATGGAAGAAAGCTTTCATTCGTTTCAAATCACCATCTTCTTCCCAGAGAGATATGAGATCCGGTCGCTTTATAAACCATTTCATCAGCCTCTTCCTCCTTTGTCGGGGTTCCCCTGGTAAATTTTACGGAACCCTTTCTTCGCTCGGTATAATAGGCTGTCGACTGCACGTTGAGTTGTTCCTAAGATCTCCGCCACTTCTCCGGCACTATAACCCTCGATTAAGCGGAGTTGGATGACATTAACCTGTTGAGGGGAGAGTTTGGCCAAGGCTTCCCCAACACTCATAAGGGTTGCCCAGGTCTCACTATGATCAGATTCCTGAGGCAGGGGCTTTTGTATCTCTTCTAAAGTCAAGGCGGGAATGCGTTTATGTGTCCGGTAATAATCGACAATCTGATGGGAAGCAATCTTAAGCGCCCAAGCTTTAAGAGCGTTTTTTTTCTTTATATCAGGCAAACCCCGCCATACTTTCACGATAATTTCGGCAGAAACATCTTCCACATCCGGCTTAGGTACGCGGATGGATACAAATCGGTAGATTAATGGGAAAATTACTTCATAGGTCTCATCAAAGGATAAATCAGCTTCCACTTCATCGTCAGCCTCCTTCCTTTTTGCAAATACGCTCAAATTCCCACAAGAGTAGTTACCGAACTATCAAACCTGGACATTTTCGAAAGTAAAGGGGGGTTACTATATCTAAAGACGTATCCCGAACGCCTTTTCTGATGAAGTGAATCCATAAAATTTAGAAATAAGACTCGCGTCTTAACCACTTTGCAGAAAGGCAAACTAAAAAGGAATCCCATAATATCATATTAGACACAGTCTGACTTAAATCTCACTCACATGGGTGGTAAGTAGTTGACTTTTCAAACCCTCAATAAGCTGCCGCATAACGAAAATATCTTTGATGGCAACCCGAATAAAATTCCCCGGAAGACCTGTAAAGTTGGCACAGTCACGAACAAGAATCCCTTGTGCTCCTAAATGTTGGGTCAATTCTCCCGAAGTGTGATTGATTACTTCGATCAAAGCAAAATTCACAGTGGTCGGCCAAAGCCGTAAATTTGCGAAACCACAGCAAGTAAATTCCTCGTAGAATATTGACCTGCTCTCTCTCAATTTTTTCCGAACGTCATCAGAAAACTCCAGATCCTCCAGTGCCGCGATCCCGGCATGCTGCGCAAGAACATTTACGGACCAAGGATCGCGGTATTTTTCAAATCTGGCAAGTAATGACTTATGCGCAAAAACTGTACCCAAACGCAGACCCGGTAAGCTGTAAAACTTTGTTAAGGAGTATAACACAATAAGGTGTTCATTGGTTTCCAGATAAGTGCGCGCAGACTGACGTAACTCGTCCGGCAGAAAATCAAGGAAAGACTCATCGAAGAGAATCCGACATCCTAATTCTTTAGTTAGCCGGAGGATTAGTTCTAACATGTCTTTCCTGAGTAGACTTCCCGTCGGATTATGAGGGGAACAGAGAAAGAGTAAGTCACACCCTTGAAGGAATTCACGCCACTGTTGGTCTACATAACTCTCGTCTCTCGAGTTTTCACTTAGTACATCCAATTGATTAAATTTCGCCCAACCTTCGGGACCTAACGGCAGATAGCTCACTTCAGATCCTACAGAACGCGCAGCCCGTTCGTATTCACTAAAAGCCGGGATCGGGATGGCAACCTTTTTAGGCTTTAACGCTTGCACGACTGTGAATATTAAGTTCCCTGCTCCGTTACCGACCATGATTGATTCAGTCGGTATTCCCAAATTGTTGGAAAGCATTTTTCTTAAGAACCGGCTCTCAGGATCGGGATAATTCACAATCTCCGCCATTCCTTGTTTTAAAGACTCCCAAACCCCCGTTGGCGGCCCAAAAGGATTAATATTTGCGGAAAGATCGATAAATGAATCCGAGCCATATAATTCATACGCTCTTCGGAGATTTCCACCGTGCATAATTTCACCCCATATTTTCACACAATCGTCCATAATGAAACTCCCCGCAGCAAGCTGCGGGGTATCTGAATGATACTCGCTTCGCTCGTTAGAATAACGATATATGTTCATAATCCTTCTTCTTATGTAATTCCGTGTATTCTATGTCCATGCCTTGATTTGGATCTGGTATATTGTTAGTTTGCATTAACACTGTTATTGTTTGCTGCTTGCTTTGAGATAGTAATGATAGTAGTCTTTATAACCGTTTAATTGGTTGGATTCATTACCATTTTGATAGTGGCTAATACTAAAAGCCACAAATCCACTTACATAGGGTGAAACTCTGAATAATTGCTTATTAATCTGACGTTGTGATGCCGGCAGGGTTTTAATCTCATTCCCCCCAAATGTTTCGGTAACTGCGTAAAGAATTAGGCCAATTTCGTTGGCGGCCTTTTTGGTTGAGACATAGACTTCGTCCAAATCCCCTAACTTGTTAAAACCTGCTCCGATACTATCTTGTAAGGCAATAATATCTATCTTTGTATCTTTCAACACATGGCGGACTGAATTGGCCCAAATAGCTAAGGTCACAGGACCAGACAACAGCGCATTATAATACGGGGCGATCATTATAGATTTAATACTAGTTAATTTGATAGTAGGGCAATTTTTAGAAAGAATTGATTCAAATTTGCCTGTTGGTCATGAGTCAAAGCCATAAAAAAGTTAAACTCATATGGTATATACCAACCCACAAGTGATTGATGTTTACCATACATCATCATGATTTCTGTGACGATTAGACTATTAACCTCAGCTTCGTTGTTTAACCATATTTCGTCTTGTCTTTCGATTGACCACCAATCATCGTTAAACCCCAGGCCGATCCGGACATTCATCGCCATACTATCGGCTGCTGTCAGAGCCGTTTCAAGCATATCCACACTGTTGCTTGAATACCCATTCATTTTAGTCTGATACACAGCGTAATTGGATTTGGTATCGGCGACACTTTGAAGGATTATTTCATGAATACCTATAGTTTGTAACATTCGAAACTCTGCAACCCAACGATCATAGCTCCAACTCTGGCAATACCAATATTGAATAAAGGAACTGCTAAACTTAGGTCGAATCAGTATTTTTTTAGGAAACCACCGGAAAAATCGAACGATTCTTTTACACCAATTGAAAAGCGCCTGTACAATCTTCATCACTTTAAATCCTTTATCCGGTATTATTTCTATGTCACTTCGTCGAATTCTCTATTTCCCCTGGATAAGCCTATCCCCTTTCTGTATTGTATGAATGACTTATCATTCTTGTTAAGAGATTGATCATATTTTTTATCGGCAATAAGCCATGAAGAATCAATGTGATCTCCTAAACCGCGAAGTAAACCAGTGCTCAAGCAACTCAGATTGTCCTGAAAAATGAAGGTGCAGATAGGACGCGACGATATTATCCCGGGCATATCCTTCCATTCGCACAAAGTGATCTCCTTTGAACAATTCATAGGCGGGCGGGAACTCATGATCATGGGTCACGCGTGAATAATGAAATACATGCCCTTGAACCGTTGTCCCACGAGGACCTAAAAAAGTATCCTCCCGGAAGACTCCTCGTCGATAACCTATGTCTTGTAAATGTCTTGTCATATCTGCTTTCATGGAAATGAGACCGGCTAGGGGGAATTCTCTTCCTTCAAAATCCGTTATGGACTGTCCTAGATACATGTAACCCCCACATTCGGCATAAATTGGTTTACCACTCGCCCCATAAGCGCGAAGAGCGTCAAGGAAAGTGCGATTTTTGCTCAAATGGTCAAGATGCAGCTCTGGAAATCCCCCGCCGATAAAAATACCGTCAAGGTCCGGTGGGAGGGCAACATCGTGTAAAGGGCTAAACGGTAGAATTATAAAATTCAGGCGTTTTGCCAGGTCTAAAGCATCACGGTAGTAAAAGAGAAAGGCCTCATCCAGTGCCACGCCTAACCGGAATTTATCCACTTGAGTGATTGGCTTAGCGGGTAATAGGAGAGTATTCGTACTGGAACCATCTTCAATCTGCATCTTAGCGTTCGTTCTTCCAAAAATTGATTCGTTGAGATCCGGTGCGCCTAGCATAATACGTTCGATTTGTTCCAAATCGAGGTGTTTGGTTACCCGCTCGGCGAGTATATCAATAAAGCTATCTAATAGTCCGCCCTCCCCCACAGGGATCAACCCTAAATGCCGTTCCGGAAGATGCAGGGCCGCTTCTTTGGGAAGGACTCCGAGGACGGGGATTTGGAGATCATTCAAGGCTTCACTAAGTATTATTTCTTGGGCAGAAGATTTTACGCAGTTAAGGATAACTCCTTGAAGTTTCACTTCAGGGTCATAAGTATTAAATCCATGAACTAAGGCCGCTACGCTTCGGGACATCAAGGAAGCCTCGACAATGAGGATAATGGGAGCTTGAAGGAGTTTTGCTACATCGGCCGTACTTCCGAAACCAGCCGTTCCGCTCATACCATCAAATAAGCCCATCACCCCTTCAATCACCGCCCAACGCTCCTCAGAACTTTGAGCAAAGACGGAAGGAAGCTGCTCACCGAGAAGCCAGCAGTCAAGATTGCGGGAAGCCCGACCCGTTGCTGCCGCATGATAACTTGGATCGATGTAATCCGGTCCGATTTTGTACCCTTGGATTGGTCGCTCACGCTTTTTCAAAGCCGCCATCAGACCAGTAGCAAGGGTTGTTTTTCCCACTCCGCTATGCGTTCCCGCCAGGACAAGCCGAGGGATCTTCATGCTGTGTCTCCTTTCTTCGAGCCTCGCTAAACCATGTAAGCTATTAGTAAAGCTGTCAAAAGGGATAACCACGTTGCCGTGCTAACCAGATGACAACAACGAACAATGTCCGAGGCATTGACGGGATGAAGGGCATCTCCCATTTCCGCTCGGTGATGAGGCTGACCATGATAGCTGTTAATCCCGCCCAGACGAACGCCCAGTAACCCGGCAACGACGCTTTCCGGATTACCACCGTTCGGACTGGGATGACCTGAAGCATCCCGTTTCCAGATTTGGTAAGTCCGGCGAACCGGCATCCGCCTTAACCAGCCTGCTAGAAGTAAGAGAAGGACCGATAACCGTGCCGGCACGTAATTAGCCCAATCATCTGTTTGGGCGGAGAACCAGCCAAACTCCTCATACCGATCATTTCGGTAACCGACCATTGAATCCAAAGTGCTGATCGCCTTGAAGGCCATTGCCAGAGGCGCACCCCCCAGAGCGGCATAAAAAAGTGGGGATAAAATTCCATCGACGAAGTTTTCCGCGAGAGTTTCGATCGTTCCCCTGATTATTCCTTCTTCGGTAAGATTGTCAGTGTCTCGGCTAACCAACCAGGCAAGCTGAAGACGAGCCTCGCTTAAATTACTCTTTTGTAAAGGGACCAAAACACTTTGTCCCGCGTCTAACAGAGATTTACCGGCCAAAGAAGTAAAAACAAAATAAGCACTCACGCCAAGGCCCAACAAGGGATGAAGGGCATTCGCTCCCCATACTGCAACCCAGGTGAGCAGATAACTTCCTCCCACCACCAGGAAGGTTAACAGAACTCCATACCGACGACGTATCACTGGAGTCCCCAAGTTCAAATGCCGTTCTAATAAGGCAATGAAGTTTCCAATTCCCACGACAGGATGGGGCCAGCGGCGGGGATCCCCAATGACTTGGTCGAGAAGAAAGCCGATCAGTACAATGAGCGGGGGAGTCGCTGAGAGCATAGTCATCGTATTCATCATTTTAATTTACCCGGTCTTTCCTTAAGATCCCACCCCTAAGCTCCCCCCTATACTCCTGTCTCTTATTAACATCTGACGCTGCCCACGCAATGCAGTGTGTGAATACACGTGGGCACCCCACCATTTACAA
>NZ_JCAIJG010000177.1:0-61537 GCF_059735615.1 Desulfosporosinus sp. Tol-M2 | reverse complement strand
CCGCCGCCCCCAAATCCGCCGCCACCGCCTCCTCTGCCTCCGCCACCTCGGAATAACATACCTAAAATGAAACCGAAGAAGAAACTGTTAAAGAAACGATGATCAAAATAGATCAACAAGATGAGCAGGATGCCGATAATTACTTTAGCCCAGAGGGGCAGGGGATTATTAGATGAGGATGAAGATGAATCAGGTAATGCTTGCGGCGGGTTGATCTCCAGGGTTACTTGATACTCCTTAGCCACTACCTGAGCTAAAGCACTGTAACCATTTAGAATTCCTTGATTATAATCATTCTTTTGAAAATAAGGGAGCATATACTCATCCTGAATTTGACCCGTCTTGGCATCAGGTAAAGTCCCTTCCAGCCCATAACCTACTTCAATCCGAGAGACCCGATCCGTGGGCGATACCAGGATTAGCAGGCCATTATTCAAGTTTTTATCGCCGATCCCCCATCCCCTCAAAATAGATAAGGCGTATTCTTCAGGTGCTGTTTCGTTCAAGCTGTTTACCGTGACAACCACAATTTGAGCTTTCGTCTTTTGTGCCAGCGAAGCAGACGTTTGAATAATTAGTTGTTCGGCAGCCGGCTCAAGAACATTGGCCTGGTCTAAAACATAAAATTCACGACTCGGTTGAGGGATGTCTGGGCCTGCCGCCCTTAATGGGGAGGCAATTGCCAGGAATAGCAAAATCAACACCGCAAGAAGGGGTATCCTCTTCATGTGGTTTCATTCCCTTCATTTTACATGTTATTTCGAAAAGTCGACTGTCGGGACATTCTCTACATTTGCATCCGGTTTAAAATAATCCCTTGGTCCAAAGCCCAAAATCCTAGCATAAAGCGATGTGGGAAGAGTCTTTATTTTAGTATTGTAGGACTGAACAGAATAGTTATAGTCCATGCGAGCTGTAGCAATGCGATTTTCCGTACCGGCTAACTCATCCTGTAAGGCCCGAAAGTTAGCATCCGATTTGAGCTGGGGATAGTTCTCACCAATGGCTAATAATCTTCCCAGGGCACCGGTTAAAGCCTGATCAGCCTCACCTTTATCTGTTACAGTTGCAGCACCCGCTAATTTTGCTCTTGCCTCCGCAACATCAGTAAAGATCTCTTTTTCCTGTGAGGCATATCCTTTCACAGTCTCAACTAAATTGGGAATTAAATCTGCCCTGCGCTGTAACTTATTTTGCACCTCACTCCAACTCCCATTGACCTGTTCTGAGATTTTTACAAGATTATTGTAACCCGAGATCAGCAGCGCACCCAGAATGATAATAATACCAACCGGAATTAACCATTTTTTCAGCATCTTTATTCCCCTCCATATTCTACGTATTCCATAATCATGTCCATAATTCAGTTCCTGATGCAAGCTTTCAAATATTCAATTTTCTATTTTCTTATTCTTTGTTATTTTGTAAAACCCTTTCTTTTTACAATATTAATACCTGACCATCCCCAAGATCAGTATACCAGTAACTTCCTTTGGGTAACAACAGTCGAACTAATTATAACGCTTTTTCCAGAAGAAAATTTACCAGATTCCTTTGAAATATCAACCGTTATGTAACATTAATAAACAAATACAGAGCTTTAGGATCTGTTCGCTACCTGGAAGCAGCAAACTCGAAAGCCCTGTATTACTGCATTAAGATAAGTTATATTCCAATTCTCACTTTCCGATTCTCACCTAAGTGTTATTCCTTTCGCTGTGCTCAAGGCACAAAATTGAATGAAAGTAAGTATACCTGCTTACTTTATAAAAAGAGGAAGATAATGTTATTCGGGTCTTAGAAGAAAACTACCAGATTCGTTTAGAGCCAACATAATGGCTCCACCAATAGTTGCCCATAGTAGAAACCATTACCCCACGACTGGAAGTGGCGTTGATGAATTTACCATTTCCGACATAGATGCCTACGTGAGATACTTGATGATCCGCTCTCATGCTAAAGAACACTAAATCGCCAGGTTGCAGGTTCTTAGCAGGTATATAAGTTCCTTTATTATACTGATCACGGCTTACGGGGGGAAGGTTTATTCCTACTGATGCAAAGGCTTTTTGTGTCAACGCTGAACAGTCTATACCAGAAAAGCTTGTTCCTCCCCAAACGTATGGTGTACCAATATACCTATTCGCCGTATTGATCACAGTTCGCATTTTATCAACATGATATGCCCAAGTAGTAGGTGCCGCTGTCGTACTAGCTTCTGCGATAGGTGCTACTAAAAATGTACCCATTATTAGTATGCTAAGAATAAGTGCTAATTTCTTTTTCATTTTGCCCTCCTTGTTAAATGTTTAATAACTTACAGGACAAGTATAACAGCTAACAACTGTCACTAAAAGAATAAGTTGTTGGTATAATTTCCTCTATATATCTATAAAGGTGATAAAATGAAAGAACGACAGATTATTGAATACGAATACACCTGC
This sequence comes from Desulfosporosinus sp. Tol-M2, assembly GCF_059735615.1. Lineage (NCBI taxonomy): Bacteria > Bacillati > Bacillota > Clostridia > Eubacteriales > Desulfitobacteriaceae > Desulfosporosinus > Desulfosporosinus sp. Tol-M2. The sequence goes on along the minus strand of NZ_JCAIJG010000177.1, from coordinate 59,093 downwards.
CTTCACTTCACTTTGAATAAATTTCAAAGAGGGACGTCCTTATTGTTTAGATAGCGTTTGCTCCTTAAAGTGGTTAATTGCGCTTGACAAAGACTTTAAAATGTGTATTATTGTATTAAGCGCTTAATACAATAATACACGGAGGCGATCCACATGCCCTGGGAATTAAAATCCGACAGACCTATTTACACCCAGCTGATTGAGCAAATCGAGCTGATGATATTTTCCGGTGTTTACCCCCTGGGGTCCAAACTACCTTCGGGACGGGATATGGCTCAGGAGGCCGCAGTCAATCCCAACACCATGCAGAGGGCTCTGGCAAAATTGGAAGAAGATGGCCTCATAATTACCCACCGCACAAGTGGGCGGTCGATTACGGAGGATGCGCATCAGGTTGAAATGGCAAAAACCAAAATGGCTCAGGAGCAAATCTCTGAATTTCTGGAAAAAATGCGGTTGATGGGCTTTGAACAAAAAGAGATCCTCACTATTATTAATAACATGGTAAAGGAGATGAATACATGAGCATAATTTTAGAATGCATCGACCTTACAAAAAAATTTGGTAGCAAAACAGCTATATCAGCTGTTAATCTAAAGATAGAGCGCGGGCAAATCGTGGGGCTTCTGGGACCTAACGGCAGTGGAAAAAGCACCCTCATCAAGCTGGCCAACGAACTCTTGACCCCCACCAGTGGAAATATTCTCATAGGAGGTAAAGAACCAGGCCTCGAGACCAAGAAAATTGTCTCCTACCTCCCGGAAAAGACTTATTTGAATGATTGGATGCGCGTACACCAGATCATTGAACTATTCTCAGATTTCTATGCTGATTTTAACCCGAAGAAAGCTTACTACATGCTTGAAAGCCTAAATATCAACGCGAATGACAAACTGAAAACAATGTCCAAAGGAACGAAGGAAAAAGTACAGTTAATCCTGGTCATGAGCCGCGAAGCGGAACTATATCTTTTGGATGAGCCTATTGGCGGAGTGGACCCGGCAGCAAGGGATTATATTCTGCAAACTATTCTTCCATCGGGCACCTGTTCAGTCAGCATAAAATGTTGGCCTCCTTCGGAGCCCTCATTCTTCTAAATACTATTTCCCAAATCATGTTTTATTGTTCTGGAATCGCCAACTTATGCAATATTCATGTCAGTTCCAATGATTTTATGGGCATGCAGTTGGTAATTCAACCGGTGATTCGTTATGGCATAGTTTATACCGGACTTCTCTGTGCAGCCTTCTTCGCCGTAACGAATTTTATTTTAAGCAAAAGATTGAATCTGGAATAAGCTAGATTACGCTCATAGCAGATAAACCGAATACACAATAGTATGTAATTCGGTTACGATTCAAGCCTGCTGGACAGCCCGCACTGTAATAGCTCTATCCGAGAGCAGCCACATGATCATATGAGCAGTTTCCGGCGTGCTGACTTCAAAGTCCCAAAAGGTATCATGTGCTGAGGAAGCTTGAGGTATAGCGTAATCAATGCAGCAAAACCAACAAACTCAACAGTCAGCTCAGCTGGCTGAACAAACGATTCAACAAGCCTTGCAAACGATTCAGCAAGCAATCCACAGCCAATCCTGAAGCTGTTCAACAGGTAAAGCCCAATGAACGCGTCTGCTTTTTCAAGCATAGCTGTGGCGAGATACAATGCATCGGAGTATCAATTGCGATGCGACTAAACCCATGACTTACTATTCCACTGAAGTGGATTTGTCAATATCTGATCTTTTATTGTTTTTGTGTATGGAATTGACCCCACTAAAGTGGATTTTAGATTCAGTGAAATTGAATTCGTTTATTTCGCCACTGCGAAGCAGTTTTGTATGCCAAAGGCTATGACGATGTTTGACATACTCCCTATTAATTGATCCACAAAACATTCCTGGAAGTAGTGAGCGATTTTCCTTGATGAGAAATGCAGCTAAGTGTCCGATAACTCCAAAAATTATTAAGACAGTACCAATATTATGCAATGCAGTGTTCCAATACAAAAGAGAGGTTTGAATCTCAACACCAGGGACATTTTTCAGGGTCTTAATCAAACCGGTAACGATCAGGAGGAGAAGACAAAGACCGATAAACAGATAAGCGAGGCGTTGTTCAGCCAGGTATTTATCCGAATCTGGTTCTTGGCCTTTGGTTAACATTGCTTTGATAATCCGATAAGATTCTTTCATATCTCCCTTACGCGGGAAAATATCAAACTCCTGGCGAGCAAATGCATAAACAATATGGAAAGTTACGACAAATAATAGTACTATCGCTCCCAAATAATGAAGGTTAAGGGTGATGAAATAATTGCCGAGCCATTCCGCACCGGGTAACTTTGTAACATTATACCGAGAGTAGAGTGGTAGCTGCCCTAAGCCGGTGATAATAAGCAGCATGACAGAAAGAGCAGTTGTCCAGTGGACAAAACGATTGGCATAGCTTTGTCTAAATATTTTGCTCTGCTTATGATTATTTGTTTTTTTCGTCATCGATAGACCCCCCTCCTTGATTATTCTTGGTGTTCTGTACTCGTTTAGCTTTATCACCTTTCATAGTTTTATAAGCTGTTAAGCCGGCAACCGCTGCTCCAGCAAATGGAGCTATTACCGCACTTAGAAAGATACCTTTTCCCGAAGAAAGGTAATTGTCAACATGGACAGGCATACCGGGACGGCCTGGAGCAGTATCTTTTTTACTCACTTTGTCTGCTTTGATCGCAGCATCAATTTTCTCAAATGGAATGGCCGAAATGTACAATGTTGGAGTTCCTCCATTTTCTTTATCCCCGTAAATATAGCCGCTGATTTCTTTTGCTTTTTGATAAGCAAGATTTCTTACGTCTTCTCTCGGACCAATCGAGATGGCGCCCTGCGGACAAGCGCTCATACAAGCGGGTTGTTTACCCTCAGCTAAAAGCTCAACACACATATCGCACTTATACATGACTCCACCACCAGCTAAATCCGGGGCGAAATCAAGGTAGATCCCAACTCCGGCTTGGCGCTGAGGAATGCCCCAAGGACATACGTCACGACATTTGGCCCCTCCAAAACATAATTCGTCGTCAATGGACACGGCTCCCGATTCATCTTTAGTGATCACGCTAAAGGGACATAGTTTTAAACAGGTTGGATTATCACAGTGCATACAGCGTCTTGGAACATAGACCTCATATAGAGCACCGTTATGCTCGACACTGACATGGTCAACAAACGTCCAATTGTATGGAGTCAAGCGGCTTTTTAGATCTCGTTTGTTCGACCAGTCTTCAACTTTCTTCTGTGGCCAATAGTTTTTTAGAGGCTTTTTGGGTTCAGGGAATCTTTCTTGATTATGATTGCTGCATGCCTGGACACAAAATGGCGTATCATAATTTCTACACCCGTCACACTTGGTTAAATCAATCAAGGTACCTAGTTTACCACTACTTAATCCTGCAGCCCGAACAGGCTTGTTTAGACCTGTTGCTGCAAGTACTCCTAAAATTCCAGCTGCTGTGGTCCTCTTGAAAAAGATTCTGCGCGAAATATTTTCCCCCATTGCCATTTACCCCCTACCCCTATATGGTATATATGATATATTTGAATTTATCATATATTTAGAGATATTACAAGAAAAAATTTCCCGGACTACCTAAGTGGTTAATATGACTCTCCCACTTAGGTGAGGCGGGCTCTCTGATGGTATCGGGCACAGGCATCAGGAGATTTCCGGACAGTTGCTTACGCTTTTTAATAACTATTTAAAAGGGAAAACTTGCCGGGTTTATGCGGCGCCTTTCGATGTCCGCTTACCCCAACAGCATGAGAACGAGGAACATACTTCTACCGTTGTGCAACCGGATTTGGTTATAGTATGTGATAAGACCAAATTAGATCATCTAGGCTGTAAAGGAAACCCTGACCTAGTTGTAGAGATTACTTCGCCCTCTACTTTTCAAAAAGACCTAAAGGAGAAATTCATCCTATACATTGTTGTGGCAAACACAATCTATGAACAGTTACAGTACCTATTTCCTGGACAGGTGGGGCGTTATCATTCCAAAATGGACGAGTGGAGTCGCAAAGAAATCCTGCGTAAATATCACGACGCGCAAATTCGCATCCTTGTAAGCTGCCGCGCCCTAGATGAAGGTTTGAATGTACCTTCAACCGACATCGGAATCATCGCCTCCTCCACCAGCAGTACCCGGCAACGAATCCAAAGACTGGGCCGAATCCTGCGCCAATCTGGTATAAAGCACTCAGCCAAACTGTATTACCTATATATCGGTTCATCCAACGAGGAAAAGGACTTACTGGCCAGAATTTCTCGCGACCTGACTGGGATAATTCCTATCCTGGACTTGGAGTATGATCACGATAGCCAGACCTTTCATAATTTCGCCTACGAAGCCTTGGCTGATCGAGTCATAGCCTATACTCTGCACAAAGGTTGGAGCAAGAAGATCATTACGGAGATTACCAGTAACCTGGAGCGTGGTATGCTGGGGTGTGATTGGTGGCTCTCCGAGCAGGACTGCCGCTTGAAAATTCGAAACGCCGCCTCCCGGTCAGAACAGAATTACTGGGTTAGCATGTGCTTACTAGTGCAGGCTAGTCTTGGTCGGTTAACCGAGGGTTAATTTCATAATTGATATTTACTCAAAATTATGATACAATAAATGCATGAATATTGAGAACAAGGAGCGAGGTCTATGCCGAACATTCGTCCCATCTCTGATTTGCGTAATAATGCTAACGAAATTTCTGAATTCTGCCATAACGAACGCCAGCCTGTGTTCATAACTAAGAACGGCAAAGGTGATATGGTGGTGATGAGTATAGAAACCTATGAGCGACAGCAGACTCTAATTGAACTCTATAGCAAGTTGGCTGAAGCTGAGGCTGAGATTGCAAACGGTGCTGAAGGAAAGGACTTCTTTGAAGTGGCAAAAAAGTTGAGGGCTAATGTCCATGGAAAAGTATGAACTGAAGATATTCCCCTCAGCTGAGCAAGATCTAAGAGATGTTATTAATTATCTAAATGAGCTTTCACCACAGGCTGCTCTAAAAATCTACGATGAAATTGTCGATAGCATCGCTTCTCTTGAACAAATGCCCCTGCGCTGTTCACTGGCAAAGAATACCGTGCTGCGTTCGAAAAAATATCGTTTGCTGATAGTGCAGAACTATGTCGTATTCTTTATTGTAAGCGGCAACATAGTACAAATACGGCGAATACTATATGGTCGAAGGCAATACGAATTCCTGTTATAAAATTATCGGTTGTTTGCCTAACGCTTAGATGCACAGGTCACCCTGTGAATCTTATTCCCAATTCTATAAGCTTATCTACATGATTAATTATAGAAAGCGGAATATTTAATAGGTTTCCGTCTGCAATAGAGCTTTTTAATCGTATTTTAATGTTAATCAAATTCTCCTTGAAGTCTTCTTTGTTAGAATTCATCCATACTCAATATGCACATAATAAAAAACCAAAGGAGGAGATTCCATGACAACTTTAGAACAAGTGGAAAAACTTCGTGCCATGGCCAACGTAAGCTACGACGAGGCAAAAACCGCCCTCGATATGTCAAACGGGGATTTGCTTGACGCCATTATTTATCTGGAGAAACAGGGAAAGGTAAACACACCGCCCGGAGGCGGTTATTACAGCAGCGAAAAAACCGCAGAACCAAACGTTGGGACCAGTAATACTAAGCACTGGGAAAAACAAACTAAGTCCGGCAACGGTGGAGAAACCTTTACTTCTATGATGAAGAAATTGGGGAAATTCCTCATGAAGATGATCCGCAAGGGCAATGCTTATTACTTTGAAGTGCTCAAGGGCGAGGAAATCAAAGCGTCTTTCCCTGTCACAGCCCTTGTAGTGCTGCTCTTATTCGCCTTCTGGATTATCGTTCCCCTGATCATTGTCGGACTGTTCTTTGGTTTTCGCTATCGTTTCAACGGATCTGATTTTTTGGAGAAGACTGTCAATGACGCGATGAATAGCGCAGCGGACGCCGCCCTAAACCTCAAGAAGTCTATCAATAGCAAAGATAATTAACTTGAAACGGCGGGGCTTTCAATGAGTTTGAAAATACTGATTATTGAGGATGAGGAAAAGATAGCCCGATTTGTCGAGCTGGAGCTTGGATATGAAGGTTATACTACCACAAAGGCCTTTGATGGCAGAACAGGGCTTGAACTCGCCGAAACCGGCGAGTTCGACCTTATTTTGCTGGATATTATGCTGCCTAAGTTGAGCGGCATGGAAGTGCTGCGCAGAATTCGCCGAACCTCCTCCGTTCCCATCATCATGTTGACAGCGCGGGATAGCGTAGTGGATAAAGTCTCCGGACTTGACAGCGGGGCGAGCGACTATATCACCAAACCCTTTGCCATTGAGGAGCTTCTCGCCCGGATTCGTACTGCCCTCCGAAAAAACATGCAGGAAGACGTGGTCTTGTCCGCCTCCGGTTTACTGCTGGACCCGGGCCGCCATACGGTTACCATGCTGGGCAAGCCTATTGAACTGACAAAGCGGGAATTTGACCTTCTCCACTATTTGCTGAAAAATAAGGGCTTGGTAGTTTCCCGGGAAGCACTGCTCGAAAATGTCTGGGGCTTTGATTTTGCGGGCGAAACCAACGCCGTTGATGTCTACGTGCGTTTTCTGCGTGGAAAAATCGACGAGGTGTTCAATATTAAACTGATTCACACCGTTAGGGGAGTGGGATATGTGATTAAGGATGAAACGTAAGCCGATAAACAAGCCTACGAACAGTATCGGTCATAAAATACGGTTTTCCCTCGTCACGAAGCTCAACCTCAAACTATTCTTTCGTAGGCTGGGGCTTTTTCTGGTCCTTGATCTGATTCTGTGCCTGGTGTCTGCAGCAGGGCTGATTATGCACACCGAACAGACCGTGACAGCGGCGGCCGAAATGCTTAATCAAACGGGGCTGCCTGCTCCGGAGGCGCAAGACTGGCTTAAGCTCACCGGATTAAGCATTTCGCTGCCCACGGGAGAACAGAAAGGGTTTCAACTACCCACACCCTTCCAACCCCACCATTCCAAGCAGACTGCCTCCGGTGTAAGGAGTATTGCCCTGCCGGATTCGGAAGGCTTGACCTTTTGGAAACAATTAGAGGGTGTCACCTACAATGTGACGCTGGAAGACAGCAGAGGTTCTTATCGTATTTCCGTTAACCCTTTGGAGACCCTACGGATATTTGTAGAGTTGTTTGCTGTTGTCTTGATTTTGGAGCTAATAATGCTGTTCGGCAGCTTTTTCTCGGGGGCAAGAATGATCCGAAAAACCCTCCGACCCATTGAAGAATTAGCTGAAACAGCACAAAACCTGACTACCGACGGCGTCTTTTCACCGGAGCAGCTGGAAGTTCTGGCAGGTAAGCTTGACAACATCAATGCCGCAAAGCTGGATACGCGAATTTCAGTGGGCGATACGCAAAGCGAACTGAAAACCCTCGCTTCGGCCATTAACGGGATGCTGGACCGAATCAACGAATCTTACCGTTCCCAGGTGCGCTTTGTGTCGGATGCCTCCCATGAGCTAAGGACGCCGATTTCCGTCATCCAGGGGTATGCAAATCTGCTGGATAGGTGGGGGAAAAATGATCAAAAGACTTTGCAGGAATCTATCGATGCCATCAAGGATGAAACAGCGAATATGAAGGGCTTGGTGGAACAGCTTTTATTTCTGGCGCGAGGCGACAACAACACCATGGCTCTGCAAATAGAGCGTTTTGAACTGTCCGCCCTGGCCATAGAAGTGCTCCGGGAAACGCAGATGATTGACGGTGGGCACGAATACGATTCTGATGTTACACCCGTTTTCATTATGGCGGATAAAAGCCTTATCAAACAGGCGACGCGGATCCTGATTGACAATGCCATGAAATACTCACCCTCGGGTAAACGGATCACCATTTCTGTTTCCGGTGCGGACAGCTCTGCCCGGCTGACCGTACAAGATGAAGGGATTGGTATCGCCCCCGAGGCGGTTCCTCAGATTTTTGACCGGTTCTTCCGCGCCGACGAATCCCGCGCCAGAGCCACGGGCGGTACGGGGCTGGGTTTATCCATTGCCAAGTGGATCACGGAGCGGCATGGCGGGCACATGGAAGTTTTGAGCAGGCAGGATATCGGCACCAGAATTTCCATAATGCTCCCCACTGCGCCCGAGGCATCTGAAACATAATCTGCATAATACTCCTTGCAGGCATTTATTGGCATGCCTTAAACTCGTACGGGGTTGTAACAAAAATGGAAAACCATTTTATTACAACCCCATTTTATTTTTTCGCGAAAACATTTTTCGTGTTATTGTAAAATACAAAATTCAATAAAATTATAAAAACCAGGTTTTGATCCTGGTTTTTATATTGGTCTACTACAATGTTTAGAGATCGAGTTCCCTACCTGTCTGCACATTGGTTGGGAATGCAGGATTTAAGAGATTGCCCTTCACTCGGACAGGTTATTTATTATACGATTGTTCCTTATCCCGTAGGGCTTCCAAACCCAAAAACTGATTATACTCATTAAAATCAAACATTTTATCCCAGTAACCACTTGTCGTTCCCTTATCCATGAGTTCCTTCAGAACGCCTCTGACGGCGAAAGCAGTCGCATAGAGTGTTGAGAGAGCATAGGCGACTGCATTATAACCAAACTCCTGCAGCTCTTTGGTCGGGAAGAAAGGCGTTTTCCCCCCCTCAATCTGGATGGCCAACGTAGGCGCGTCCACCTCGCGGTTAATTCTCAGCATTTCTTCTTTTGAGGTTGGGGCTTCCACATAGACTAAATCTGCCCCAGCTTCCCTGTATCTGTTGCCCCGCTCTATGGCTTCATCGATACCCATTACTCCCAAAGCGTCAGTTCGGGCACAAACGACAAAATCAGGATCTACCCGAGCATCAACAGCCGCCTTTATTTTGGCGATCATTTCATCGGTTTCAATTACCTGTTTACCCTCCATGTGTCCACAGCGCTTCGGAAATAGCTGATCCTCAATAAACATTCCGGCCGCCCCGGCTTTTTCAAATTCCCGTACCGTTCTCATCACGTTAATGACCCCGCCGTGACCGGTGTCACCGTCTACAAAAAGGGGAATGTCTGCGGCTTCCGCAATATTTTTCGCATGCGTTACCATTTCGATAAGTGTGATCAGAGAAAGGTCAGGTTTTCCAAGCAGCGTTGCCGTTGTCGGGTAGCCGCCGAGTGCCATTGCTTTAAACCCGGTTAGTTCAATAAGCTTGGCGGCAATTGCATCATGGGCCACCGGCATGACGAGAATCTCTTCATCCAGGATTAGTTTTTTCAATAGGCTTGTTTTTCTCATGCTTGTTCTACCCCAATCTTTTTTCTGGTATATTTGACGAGTCCGCCCGCATTGATTAATTCACTAATAAAAGGCGGGTAAGGAACAGGCTTAAAGATTAAATCAGCTGTGACATTTTTGATCAGCCCTGAAGCTAGATCAATCTCCAGGTAATCTCCCTCTTTCGTTAGGTCGATCATTTCCCGGCAATCAACCAAGGGAAGTCCAATATTTAATGCATTGCGAAAGAATATCCGGGCAAAGTTCTTGGCAATTACACACGAAATACCTACCCCCATGATTGCCATCGGAGCTATTTCGCGGGAGGAGCCACACCCGAAGTTCGTCTCCGCTACTATGATATCCCCAGGCTGTACCCGACCTGCAAAATCAGGATCGATGTTTTCCATGCAGTGTTTTCCCAATTCTACCGCATCTGATAAATTTGCATAACGGGCCGGAATTATTGCATCCGTATCAATATCGGCCCCAAATTTCCGTACTCTTCCTTTAATCATCACCCATCACCTCTTTGGGGTCAGTGAGTCTCCCTGTAACGGCAGTAGCAGCAGCAACTGCAGGATTTACCAGGTAAACTTCGGAATGGGGGTCACCCATTCGGCCCTGAAAATTTCGATTTGTTGTTGACACACACCGCTCTCCTGCCGCCAAAATTCCCATGTGTCCTCCAACGCATGGCCCACAGGTGGGAGGGCTGACAAGAGCGCCTGCTTTGATGAAAGTTTCTATGTAACCGGCGCGAAGCGCGTCCAGGTAAACTTTTTGAGAACCGGGAATAATAATACACCGCACATCTTTAGAGACCTTTCTATCCTGCAAAACAAGGTGAGCATAGTAAAGATCCTCCAATCTGCCGTTAGTACAACTTCCGATTACTACCTGCTCAACTTCTATTTCCCCGGCTTTTTCCACTGCCATAGCATTACTGGGTGAATGTGGCAAGGCAACCTGCGGCCCTATTTTTTCCACATCAAATTCAATTACCTGTGCATATTCACTTGTGTCATCATTTTCATAAACTGTAAACGGACGAGCAGCCTTCTCCTGTACATAAGCAAGAGTTTTCTCATCAACCTCAAAAAGCCCAACCTTTGCTCCGGCTTCGATGGCCATATTGGCCATCGTAAAGCGTCCGTCCATAGAAAGATCACGAATAGTTTCCCCCGTGAACTCCATGGCCGAATACAAGGCCCCGTCGACACCGATCTGTCCGATAGTGTAGAGCATGAGGTCTTTCCCGGAAACCCATTTACTGGTTTTCCCATTATAGACATACTTAATCGTCGGAGGAACCTTCATCCAGATTTCGCCTGTAACCATAGCAACAGCTATATCAGTCGACCCCATACCTGTAGCGAAGGAGCCCAGCGCCCCATAGGTACAGGTATGGGAATCTCCTCCCACCACTACATCCCCTGGAAGAACCAATCCCTTCTCCGGCAAGTAAACGTGCTCAATCCCAATATCACCGGCTTCAACAAAAACTATCCCCATTTCCCGAGCAAATTCCCGCATCTTTTTGATTTCCGTAGCAGCAGCCACATCTTTGTTAGGAGTAAAATGATCCATCACAAACACAATCTTGCCAGGATCAAATAATTTCCGAGCGCCAAGCGCCTGCAGTTGCTTAATTGCAATATGTGCAGTCAGGTCGCTGGCCATTACAAGATCAACTTTGACGTTGACAAACTCTCCGCTCCTTACCGATTGCATGCCTGTGTGTGCAGCCAATATTTTTTCTACAATTGTCATGAAAATCTCCTACCCTTTTGTCTTCCCCCGATAGCTAATCGCCACGTATTTGAGGTGCGAAGTGCGTGGTTCGTGGCCGGTGGTTCGTGTTTTATAGTTCGTGATCAATATTGCACATCAAATATCGCACATCTAGTATTTACTAAGCTCCAGGATAAATTCAACTATACTTCAAATTGAGTTATAACTCAACCAAAAAAGCTAAATTCACTCCATTCAAAATAAGTTTTCTAAATAAAAATCGCAAGCCTTTATATTATCATAAGTAAACGTAACCTTCCATAATTCTCCTCGCCGTCCTGTGCGCCACCGCTTTCTCTATCCAAAATTTCGAATCCTTTTCCCGACATATTACGTCCACTGAAATTAGGCCTGCAAAGTGACCAATCGTTATTGTTTCACTGTCCGCCGCACTGGGCGGGATAAATTCATGAACAACCGAGCCTTTTAGTCTGACGGCCACCGCAGTTGCAATGCTGGCAGTTCCCGGGTAGGCCTTATGCATCATCCTTGCCCCATATAATTTGGAGAGAATCGTAATATTTTCCGGGTTCATCATTTCTCCGGTTTTGCTGTTTTTCCATGGTACAGGCTCCTGAACCAGGGCAACTGCCGGCATAAAGTAGTTATTTTCATCAAGTTTGATCAGCCGGGCTACAGCGACCCTAATTTGTTCCAGAGTATGAAGAAGTTCTTTGTTGGCATCCAGTTCTACTGCCGATTCTGTCCCCATTAAGCCAAAATCTCTGGCTCTGATATGAGCAACAGGCATGGAGGCATCAATAATGGAAACCTCAATTTTTCCTATATTCTTGACCTCGATGACATCTTTCCGGTTTCCGGTCGGCAATAACTTACCTGTCAGCATCCCAGCCGTATCTGAAAAGTCTAAAGCGATTTTTGCCCCGGAACCCGGTACGCCATCAATTACGTAATCCCCCTCATATACCACTTTGCCTTCTTTTGTAGGAAATTCAATAGTAAGATACTTACCTACGTTTGGACAATAGACTTTCACTGATGTACGCAGTCCCTGTGCTTTGATCAATCCTTCTTCAACGGCAAATGGGCCTACTGCTGCGGATAAATTACCGCACACAAATCCCCAATCAATTATTGGTTCATTGATTCCTATCTGACCAAAACTATAGTCAAGATCAGCGTCTTCTTTACTGGGCGGGCCAATAATGGCTACCTTGCTTGTGAGTATATCCGCGCCACCGAGTCCGTCAATCTGCCTCTTATCAGGACTACCCATCACTTTCAGAATAACCCTTTTTCTTTCTTCAATATCGCAAGGCAGGTCATTTTCGCGAAAAAACACACCCTTACTCGTTCCACCCCTCATAATTACGCAGCGAATCTTTTCCATATATAGCCTCCCGTTTTTATATAAGATCTGATATTCAACATAGCTCCCGCTCTATTGAATATTTTGAACTCAAATAAATCTTCATAACTTATATTTATTCGACCTAAATAATCTTTTACCTTCTTAAATTCAAACAAATTGTCGAACAAATATTTATATTTTTTACCTGCTGGTATAAAGAATTCCTAAAGTTAAATAATATCCCTATAATTTATAATATCGAAGTAATGGAAGGTGTAGCATATGGATGAGGGTTTAGTAGTCATTGTTAGAGCTTTTATCGGCTTTTTTTCTCTCCTTATTTTTGCAAGAATAATTGGGAAAGAACAAATAAGCCAACTTAATTTTTTTGATTACGTGCTGGGGATTACAATTGGGTCTATTGCCGCTACCTTAACAACAGATTTATCCAGTAAGGCTTGGCCCCATTGGATAGGGCTTTTAACCTGGTGTGCATTAGGATACTTGATGGAAATAATATCAACAAAATGGAGATATGCAGCGAAATATTTAGAAGGGGAACCGGCTATTGTAATAATGAATGGCAAGATTATGGAAAATGTTTTAAGAAAAATGAAATATAGGATCTCAGAGGTTTTAGAACTTCTCAGGAACAAAGGGGTCTTTGACGTGACACAAGTAGATTTTGCAATTATTGAACCCAATGGTCAGATTTCAATATTATTAAAGCCGGAACACCAACCTTTAACTCCTAAGGACATGAAAATTGCCGTTTCCCCGACAGGAATAAGCACTGAATTAGTTTACGATGGAATTATTATCGAAGAAAATCTAAGACAGCTTAACAAAGACAAAACCTGGCTGCTTAAAGAGCTCAAAAAACAGGGCATTCGTGATATATCAGAAGTTTTCCTGGTAACATTAAATCCGGCAGGAAGTTTATATGTGGACAGGTACGATGATCATCTTAAGAAGATTACTGATATTGGTGATTATAAGGGCCCATACTAAGGAGATGATTGAATGAGAAGGTTTATGGTGATAGCTATTCCCATAGTCACACTGGTTTTCTTTGTTCTGATCATGCTAAGCGGTGATATATTAAAACAGCCCTTAGTGGGAGATGACAATATTCCACAATCCATTGAAACAATTATACAGGATGTCAATCATGAAAATTGGACAGCAGCTAAACAAAATACAGAAAATTTAAATAAAGTATGGGATAAAATAGTCACTAGAGTACAATTTAGTTCAGAACGTTATGAAATTAATGCTTTCTCTATAAATATTGCAAGGCTTAGGGGCGCTATTCAAGCTAAAGATAAATCAAGTGGCCTCATAGAATTAAATGAGGCCTATGAGCATTGGCAAGAACTTGGGAAGTGAACCATAGCAGCCGGTTTTTGCCATTTATTGAATGAATTTCATAATATAATTTCGAAGCTCATAACCACTACATGCAGTAAACTATGTGTGATTTTCGTACTACATATAGTGATGAAGATAGCAATTTTAGGGTATTATGAAATTGATTAATTACATAAATAAATTTAGAGGACATTCGCATATTTCGTCGAATATAATGTACTGTGGTGTGCCTATGGTGTACTACGAAAAAAGACAACAAAAGCTTAATCTGGATTAACTCCAGAGCGGGGGATCTTTTATGGGGGTGAATCGCGTACTATACGCGTAGGGCTTGCACCTGAAGTCCGAATCCGTCAACTAACCTCGTAAGCTTAAGAAAGGTGTAAAAAGTATGCATTTTTCCTCAGTTCTGTCCCGGTTAAAAGGTATGGTAACCCGCCAAATCAAACATTTCAATGGGATTCAGAAAAAAAAGCTTATTCAACAATTTTACCACAACACTCTACGAAAAATATCCTGGAAATCCCAGCAAGTCATCTGTTGCGCATCTCTTACAATTATCCTGACCGGCGTACTCACCTATTATCTTTCGACAACGACTTCTGCAGCTGCCGTAATGATTAACGGTCAACAGATCGGCTTAGTCCGTAATGTTAATACCGGTCAAGATCTCGTTGCAACAATTCTGCAAAAACACGGAAAGCCATTTGGGCTCATTGCCCAAACACATGACCAAATTACTTATGAAAAAGTCAGGGTAATTCCCGCAGTCTTCCTGGAATCTACTTTGAGTGAAGAGAAACTGGAAGATAAATTAAGCTATTATCTTGATGGTTATAAGTTAGAAGCAGACGGTTCTATTATGGCAGTTTTGCCCAGCAAAGAAGATGCCGATAAAGTTCTTAAAGAGTATGAAAACTATTATGTTAAACAGAGTGCAGAAAACAAGGTCACTTCCGTTAATTTTGCGGAAAAGGTCAGCGTCGAAGCGATAGAAGTCCAACCGGATCAAATGAAACAAATTGATCAAGCTTTAAAAGTGTTGCTGGATGGCAAGATAATGACAAAGGATTATACTGTCCTGTCCAATGATTCCTGGTGGCTTATTGCCCGCAAAAATAATATGTTGACAGATGAAGTCTTAGCCGGTAATCCAGGGGCAACCAAAGACACAAAGTTACAGCCAGGCCAAATAATAAAGCTTGTTAATACGACACCCTATCTTACTGTCGTGTGTCAAGGAACATATTCCGGTCCGGAAACAATTCCCTATGATATCGTAACAAAAGCTGATAACCATTTAGGAATCGGGCAAACGAAAGTCCTTAAAGAGGGTAGTAACGGCTCAAAATTAGTGACATACTCATATGTGCAAAAGAATGGTATCGACGTTACCAAGCAGGTATTAGACGAAAAGATCCTTCAACCTCCTGTCGATCAAGTTATCGCTAAAGGTCCTGGCAGTCGGGTCAATGTAGCTTTTGTTACTTCTCGCGGGAGCAATGGTACTTCTTCCATCGTAGGTCGCGCGCTTAGTTTACAGGGGACTCCCTATGTTTATGGCGGAACAACCAGCAGAGGCTTTGATTGTTCAGGTTTTACCAAGTATGTCTTAGCGGGTTCCGGGATCACTCTTCCTCATTCATCATATGCGCAATTCTCTTCGGGAGCTGCCGTCAGCAAAAATGATCTTCAACCAGGCGATTTAGTCTTTTTTTCGACCTATGCTAAGGGTGCTTCCCATGTGGGCATTTATACGGGGGGAGGACGTTTTGTCCATGCCAGTAACCCCAGTAGTGGGATTAAAACATCCAGCTTTAGTGATAGCTTTTACTCCTCGCGTTATCTCGGAGCACGCAGGTATAATTAATTAGATAGTGCAAACGCCGACATGGTCCGGAGCAACAGCAAATGTTGTAGCTCTGGACCATGTCTGTGATAACATGCTTACTTTTGAAGTGATGGCTGGATTATGGTTTCGTAGTCAATGGGGTCTCTTAATCCATTCTCGTCAAACGCATGTAATCGTCCCATACAGGTGGGACATACCCCACATGCTTTTTCAGAGCCGTTATAACAACTCCAGGTTAACTCAAACGGAGTGCCAATTTTTTTCCCCAGAGCAACTACCTCACTTTTAGTTAACCATTGAAGTGGGGTTAGGAGACGAACTTTCATATATGAACCAATATAGATTGCATTTGCCATAGCTCCATTAAATTCAGGGGTACAATCCGGATATGCCCAGTTCCTCGCATCTTCGGCATGCGCCCCATAAAAAATCGTATCCGCCCCTTTAACTAAGGAAATCGTCGTGGCAACTGACAGTAAATTTGCATTGCGGAAAGGCACGTAAGTTGGGGATACGCCTTTACTTTTCCGAAGTTCTTCATAGGTTGTTTCCGGATTGGGCCGATCTTTGTCAATAAGAGTAGACCCTCCCCCTTGGAAAATATCGGGAAGTTGATGGATAATATGGTCTTTAATGCCTAAATATTTAGTCACTTCTCTTGCTGCTGCAATTTCTTTAGCGTGTTTTTGCCCATAAATCAAGCTAAGAGCCAGAACATTTTCAGGGCCAAATTCTCGACAGGCCATAACTGTGCAGGTTGTACTATCAATTCCGCCACTGAGCAGAACAAGAGCTTTACGCGGGCTATCCATTACGCTCTCTCCTATTCTACAGTTTAGAAGATTGACCATTTGACCTTATGTTGTTACCCATTTTTGCTTTGGAAAACTTTCATGAAATCAACTAGAGTCCTACAGCCGTCAAGACTCATGGCGTTATAGACTGACGCCCGGAGACCGCCCACTGAACGGTGGCCTTTTAAACCGATCATACCTTGTTTGGCAGCTTCGGCCGCAAAGGTTTTTTCCAATTCTTCATTAGGTAATCGCCATGTGACATTCATCAGTGAGCGACTGTCTTTGAGGGCGTGACCCCGGTAAAAACCGCCGCTATTATCTATGGCATCATAAACTATGGAGGCTTTCTCCATATTGCGTTTTTCCGCTGCTGCCAGTCCTCCGTTCTTCTTAAGCCACTTGAGAACCAGATTCACCATATAAACGGAAAAGCAAGGTGGGGTATTGTAGAGGGAATCGTTTTTGGCATGTATATCATAGCGGAACATTGTGGGGATGTTTGTGGGAATCCCTTCCAATAAATCCTTACGAATAATAACCACAGTTACCCCAGCCGGACCAAGGTTCTTTTGCGCACCGGCATAAATTACCCCAAACTTGGAAACATCAAAACGACGTGACATAATATCGCTCGACATGTCAGCAGCCAAAAATACGTTGCCCACATCCGGGAACGACTGCCATTGGGTACCACAGATAGTGTTATTGGTGCAAAGGTGTACGTAGGCAGGATTGTCACTTACCTTGATTTCATCGTTGCGCGGAATGCGGTTATAGTTTTCTTCCTTTGTACTGGCAGCTATATTGGTTTTCACAAGTTTCGATGCTTCCTGATAGGCTTTATCCGCAAAAGATCCAGTCAAAATATAGTCCGCATGACTGTCTGCGGAGACTAAGTTCATGGGCACGGCTGCAAATTGAGTGCTTGCTCCGCCTTGAAGAAACAAAACCCGATAGTTTTCCGGTACGTCAAGCAAATCCTTAACGAGCGCTTCGGCTTCAGTATTGATGACCTCGTATTCTTTGGCACGATGACTAATTTCCATTATTGACATGCCCGTGCCTTTATAATTAGTCAATTCGCTTTGCGCTTCTTCTAGAACTTCCAGGGGTAGTGTGGCTGGTCCGGCAAAAAAGTTAAATATCCTCTCCATTTTAAGTCAATCCTCCAAATTGTAATTTATTGCACAACTATTTTATCATTATATCCCCTTAGCTTGACCGTGGCAATATTAATTTTCAATTTATATTTATGATCAATTAAATAATACAACATACAAAATTGCCCAACGGTGGCAAATAGCCTTGACCGCTGCGAAAACGAGTTTATCCTTCTATTTCAACCTGGCGGGTTACTTCGCCAAGGCATTTATATAAGCTTTTGCACTAGCTTGGATGATATCCGTCGAGAATCCCTTTCCTACCACAAGCCGGCCATTATCATAACGCAACTTGACAGTGGCCTCTCCCAATGCCTCACTGCTCCGAGTCACTGACTTCAGGGTATAATCTTCGAGTGTTGCCAAGTTTCCTGTTATCCTGTCAATTGTATTAAAAAGAGCATTCACCGGGCCATTGCCACAGGCGGCATCAGTGAACACCTCTCCCTCTATTTCCAGAATTACGGTAGCTGTAGCCTGCCCCAGACCATTTGTCGCAATAGACATATTCTGGAGTACAATATTACTCGCAGGATTTTCCGAATCCCCCATCAACACATAGAGATCCTGATCTAACACTTCTTTCTTCAGATCCGCCAGCTGTAAGAACCTTTGATAAACATCATCAAGTTGAGCACCTTCTATTGAATACCCTAATTCTTCAAGCCTATATTGAAGGGCATGTCTGCCTGATCTTGCCGAAAGACTTATTAAATTTTGAGGAACGCCAATGGTTTCCGGTTTAATTATTTCATAGGTTTCTCTGCCTTTGAGAACCCCATCCTGGTGAATACCCGAAGCATGCATAAAAGCATTCGCCCCAACTATTGCTTTGTGAGCAGGCACTGTCACCCCTGTTATGCGGGAAACAAGTCTGCTGGTGGCGGATATCTCCCGGGTATTAACCTTGCTCTTTACCCCGTATCCATCACGCCGGGTGTAAATTGCCATAATTACCTCTTCCAGGGAAGTGTTTCCTGCCCGCTCACCTATCCCATTGATTGTTCCTTCTACCTGGCTGGCTCCTGCTTTGATACCCGCCAGAGCATTGGCCGTTGCCATTCCCAAATCGTTATGGCAATGCACACTTACGGTTGCTTGCTCAATATTCTTAACGTTCTGAATAACATAACCAATAAGTTCTCCGTATTCCCACGGACTTGCATAGCCCACGGTATCGGGGAGATTAACCACGGTGGCCCCGGCGGAGATAACCGCCTCAATAACCCGGGCCAAGAATGCCGGGTCACTGCGGAAAGCATCTTCCGCGTAAAATTCAACGTCGCTCACGTATTTCTTGGCGTACTTCACGGCTGAAACCGCCCGCTCCACGACTTGGTCCGGGTTGAGGTTCAATTTCATTTCCATATGTATCGGCGAAACCCCGATCCCGGTATGAATTCTTGGATGTTCAGCAAGGCGCAAGGCTTCGGCGCAAATATCGATATCCTGCTCGACTGCCCTGGTCAAGCCACAAATAATCACTCCTTTCAGTTCCCGGGCAAGCGTGCGGACTGACTCCAGATCCCCCGGCGAAGAGGCGGGAAAACCGGCTTCAATAATATCCACGCCGAGCTTCACCAACTGGCGGCCAATCTCCAATTTTTCTTTTACATTCAGAGTAATCCCCAAGGATTGCTCGCCATCTCTAAGGGTAGTATCAAAAACATATAACTTGCGCATTTGTAAATTCCTCCTTAAATAAATAAACCCTCGTCTCTGATTGAGACGAAGGGTTAGTTCGCGGTACCACTCAAGTTGACAGCAAACAGCCGTCTTCTCTGCAGATACGGGAGTTAATCGATATTCGTGGTTCGTGATTCGTGGTTCGATCCGAAATATGACCTTCATGGATCGAACTGCTAACATCGAACAACGATCTTCGAGTTATCCGATATCGCCTTCCTTTTAACGGCGGAAGCTCCGTCCGAGCCTACTTTAATCAATTTCGGTCGGCTACTCGAGGAAGAGTTCCAATCCTATTCCGTTACTGCCTTTCACCAACCGGCAGCTCTCTAAAACGGAAAACGGGACTGTACTATTTCCTCTCATCGTCATTTTAGCAGTTTTGTATTTTGTATATTCTACTATTTTACTCTACTTCTGATGATTGTCAAGCGTAAATATCGCAATTGGCAAGACGTCCTAAAATATTGAGAGACTCACCCAAGTATTAAAATTTGGAACCGTACTTGTTTAAGGAGACCTTGTCAAACTTTAAATCACTCTCAGAATAAGGCGGCTTAGACTGATCGGGATATCCGATGGAAATAATCGATAACACCTTGAGGTTCTCTGGAATCCCCAAAATCCTGCGGACATATTCTTCACACGATTCGGTTTCCGTATGCTGGCGTTTCCTGATTTGAATCCAGCACGATCCCAATCCCAAAGCTGCCGCCGTCAAATGAAGCATCGTTGACGCAATAGCCGTGTCCTCCACCCAAACATCGCTTGTTTCAGGGTCAGCCAAGACTACAATGCCTAAGGCTGCACCCTTTAAAAACCCTGCCGTCTTTTTAGCAAGTGCCAATTGCTCCAATATCTCAGGGTCTTCAACTACCACAAATTGCCAGGATTGAAACCCCTTGGAAGATGGGCTTAATAACGCCGCTTGCAGAAGCTGCCGGACTGTTGCCGGATCTAACTTCGCAGCTTTATACTTCCGAATACTCCGGCGCTTATAAAGAATATCTAACATAATCTTTCCTCCCATCTAATTACTGACTCAGCCTCTCAAAATTATGTTAGTGAATAATATTCATTAATGGAACTCATTTATAAGCTTGCTCTATTACTCGATCTCCACCCCGGTATTTTCTAAAAATCGGGCCACCAAATTATAAAAGCCGATTGTGAGGGTCAATTCAACCAATTCCCGGTTACTGAGAAACTGAGATAGCTCAGCGAAAGACTCTTCGCTGGATTTCACATTAACTGTGACTTCCTCAGTGTATCTGAGGACGGCACGCTCTTGATCATTGAATACGGGACTATTCTTATCCAGCCTAACAGCTGAGATTTGTTGTTCAGTTATCCCAACCTGTTTAGCCAATATTTCATGCTGATACCACTCGTAGCGGGAATCACAAAGAGTGGCAATCCGAAGAATGGCTAATTCACGCAGACGCGCATCAAGTTTTGCTTGAGTAAGTAAGGAATTTCCCATCCGCATAAAATGGCGGGCACTGTTTTCCGCATGGGCGACCATTTTATTGACATTTAGAACACTCAGTTGGGATTTACCTCCTGAAATCATCTGGCGAGTCTTTTCCGGCATCTCTTCCAATGGCATCAATGGTAATCTAGACATATAAATTTCCCCCTCTGATTCATCCGATAGCTAACAGTTCTAAGACTCCCTCTTCTTTAAGAGGGAGATAAGAACTGTACAACTCCTGGATAACGATTTCTAACCGTCAGGTGGAGTAAAAACCCCACCTGACACTAAGAACTCTGTTTATGCCCTTTCTAACCGACATCTCTTTAAACATTATACAGATACTATCCCGCTCAAGCAAATACATACTGAAGATCCTCTCCAGTAGCATAGTGTATCTCCATTCCCTGATCAGTTATATCTGTTCGGTTTTGCAAATTCCCTAATCACAATATCCCCTTTGTCTTAATTTTGTGATATGCTCCTCCAATATGGCTTCCAAATCTATCCCGTATTGCTCTTCAAGAACAAACATCATAGTTACGGCTGTCTGAGCCACGTCGACCAATTCTCGAGCCACCATCTGCATAGCTTCTTGTTCATCCAATCGTTTTCGCTCGCCGCTTAACCCCCTGAATTTACCTATGGCTTGAGCCAGCTCTCCGGATTCCTCCATGATCTTCAAGGCTGTACCTTCCAGGGAAGGACTTAAGCGGTTTAATCGAGGAAGGATTACTGTTTTGGAATTGAATATTCTTTCGGTCAGCTTTCTATTTGTGGTCATTCTCCACTGCCCCCCGCTTGAGAAATAACTTAGTCTAAATTTACTGCGAGTTATAACCTATGTCAATAAATAAATAAAATGCCGTATGGCGGGAAGGGTCCATCGCCATGACCCGAACCAGGATGTTCGAGGTCAGCACAAGACAAATTACAACAAATGGTCTATAATTAATATGTAAAATCAAGGTCATCAATTATAATGAGACGAGACTGAGACCAGGACTTGCATGTCCAAAGAGGGGGATTTTATGTTTACTCAAGCATATACACCTGAACAATCTGCCTTCGGCAAACTAGAAAACGGCCGTGACGTTCTTATTCTTTACGTCAAAGAATTTATGGAAGAGGTCAGAGCTGTCAATCAGTCTGGACTGTCAAGGTATACCTATGATTGGTTTGCAACTGAACATAAGGACGCCTACGTCCTTCAAGTAACCTGGGTAAATGACATCCACATTACTATCCGCTTTAACCATCAACACTTTGGACTTCTTGACCAATTACTTCAACCTCAAGATGTCATCCTGACGACAACCCCGATATCTGACCTTATAGAAGAAGCCCAAAAAAGTGACTATAACTTTCTTGAATTAAAAGATGTACTGACCTTTAGTAATTTAATTTTTACTGTTCCAAGTTCGGAGCAAAACTTAATGTAAAAAATAGAATTACTAACGAGGCCTACCTGATTTTTCGGGTGGGTTTTTTTCTACTCGCCTAATTGCTACTTTTTACAATTTGTTGGTAGGCAATATACGAATAAACTGCCGGGACAATTGAAATTACTGCGATAATAATCACGAAACCGATCCCGTTAAAATGTAGATCCAGGAAGGTTAACAATATATTGACTACACCGCCTAAGACCCATAAGGGTGCCGCCAGTCGGTGGGTTTTTCTCCACACTTCTTCATTGGCTAACGTCCAGGGTGTTTTTATGCCGACAAAATAATTGTGCTTAAATCGACCCATCACATTGCCGATGAGGATAAAGAGCAAGGAAACCATGATTTGAATCAAGATTGGTTTGTTTACGATAACCCCTGAAGCTATGAGAAAGGTCATTACCTCGATCCCAAGGAAAAATAAAATTAATATATACTTCAGGAATTGGTAAGTTGATCTAAAATCGGCATAATTCTTTCTTCTAGGGTCGATATAAGGGAGTACAAGAAACATTAAATACATCGCTAAACTTATCGCCGGCAATCCAAACGCACCAAACAATTTACTTCCATAACCGTTTACTTCTCCGCTCGCGTTCCAATGGATTGGAACCCTGTCAGGAAGCAAAGGATAAAAATATATTCCGAGCGCGAACCCTAAAAGTATCAAAATGATGATCAACCAGTCTTGCTTTAAAATACTACTTATCTTTGGCATTTTTGACATCTCCGAGTCCTCCTTCATTAACATGTGTTGCGTTAAAAAACCATTTAACTACCTCTTGGAATACTGTTGTGTTCAGCGAATAGTATATGTTTTGTCCCTTTCGTTCATCCGTTACCAGCATAGCTTGTTTCAAGACATTGAGATGGTGAGAAATACTTGGCTTGGTTATCTCAAATTGTTCCGCAATTTCGCCGGCTGTCAGATCCCGTTCTTTCAGTAATAATATTATCTTCCGCCTGGTCGGATCGGCAAGTGCTTTGAATGGCAAATTAAGCATAAAACGTTCTTCCTCCCCCCCATAATCGTGATTAGATATTAGATATTAGATATTTAGGCAACTATCTAATATCTAGTCATATTATATCCTCTTTTGCGGTCAAAATCAATAAGGTAGTTGTCTTGTCTCATTTTGCTGATTACTGAGGTCAAACTCATAGTTCACCTCGGTAGGCTGTTCCTGAACCGGCAGGTAACTTTTCTCCCGGAAAATCACATGATTATAGCGATCTATCAAGAGTACTGTGGAAGATCTGGTTCCATAATCAGTCCCGTGGATAAAGATTGAGGATAAGAATTTTTCTTTTTCTTGACTTATCCCGGTCTTTGGCAATTCATGATCTTGGGCAAGTTCTGCATCTGCTAATATTTCAAAGAGATATTGCGGTTCAATCACCATTCTATTTTTCAGGTAATTGGTTAAAGCTTGTTTGCTTTGCCGGACTTTCGGCCAAGGCGTATCTAGAAAATGATTACTCAGTCCATAAATCCCAGGTTTCAGTTCTAAAGCTTGCACAGATTGTTTGTTAAAGTAGAAGAGCTTTGCCGAGTCGCCAACCAAGAGATTAAACGGATTATAATAAGTCCGCTGCTTTGTAACCTCTGACATGTACTGTTCCGGAGATTCAGTGGAACATAGAAAGTTGCTCACTAACTTCCCTCGGGATTTAGGATCTGTAATCTTGGCCGAAGGATCCCGAAAGTTGGTTAAGGCTGCAAAACGACCGGAGCGCGTAATCCCCATCCAGGTTCCCAACATCTCCAAGTCTCTGCCTGCTAAAACCCAGGGGTGAGTCTCCCAGAAGTTGGCTGTTTCAGTCGGTCGATGATAGTATTCATCCCTATTAGCTGCAAATACCAAGCGATAGCGCGGATGGCAATCATAGGCAAAAAAAAACAAACACATAATTGCTTTCTCCTTTTTAGTATTCTTTCACCTTATGAAGTTGTGCATTATAAATCGGAACTTATTTTTTGTTATAGTAGCAATTGTCTATCATCTAAGGTCTTTTTCCTTTGCCGCCTTTCCTTATTTCCAGAAGATGACCGGCCGACTTGGGTACCAGCCCTTCCTGAGAAGCCCTACTTAGCAAGGATGCTACCGCCTGAAAACCTATCTCACCAATATTTTCAGTGAACTCGTTTACGTAAAGCTTGATGTGCGCTTGGGTTACTTCCCGGGACAACTCTTGGCTGTGATGCAGCACATACTCCTGCGATTCCTCAGGATGTGCCCAGGCATATTTGACCGATGCCTGAATCCAGCCTGTGATTGCCGCCAGATCCAGTGACCGTCGGGCGATAATCGCTCCCAGCGGGATTGGCAGATTAGTATCTTTCTCCCACCAACTGCCTAAGTCAGCCAAGAGGATTAGTCCATATGAAGGATAGGTGAAGCGTGCCTCGTGGATCACCAACCCGGCGTCAACCAAACCGTCCCGCACTGCCGGCATAATTTCCTGGAACGGCAGAACGACAATCTCGCCCACTCCCCCGGGCACATGTTGGGCTGCCCATAACCGAAAAAGCAAGTTGGCGGTAGATCGTTCACTCGGCACCGCTACCCGTCTACTTGATAGCCATGCCGGATTATTGTTACTATCTACTCTATTTGACGTCAGCACCAGTGGCCCGCAGCCTATACCCAAGGCGCCTCCGCAGGGCAGCAGGGCATACTCAGACAAGACCCACGGTAGTGCGGCGTACGAGATTTTGACTACATCCGGTCCGCCGGGGCCTGCTGCCAAAGTATTTGTAATGTCGATATCCGCGTAGCTTACGTCCAGCTGGGGTGCACCGGGTATTAGTCCATGTACCCAGGCGTGAAAAACAAACGTGTCATTGGGGCAAGGCGAGATAGTAATCTTCAAAATAACACCTCCGGTAATACTGCACCGGCAGCTTCCAGAACCTCCAGAGCCTCTTTGATGCGCCAGGCGGACCGCTCCAGCGGACCGACCAGGTTGGAGATAGCGCGAATCTCCAGAACTGGTAAAGCGCGATCCAGCGCCGCGCAGCCAACGCCATACCCCTCCATAGCTTCGGCTGTAGCTCCCGGTATCCTTGCGGCAAGTTCTTCGGCCCGCGCAGCCGAACCAGTAACAGTCGAGACGGTAAGCACGGGACCGGTATTAACGGGCAGCTTGGCCGTCAGCAGCGCCCCGGATAGTCGGTCCGTCAGGCCGGCGTCAATCTGAATCTGGGTAAAGCCGTAACCCAACTCCGCCAAACTGCGGAACCCTTTGGGATTCTCCGCTCCCAAGTCAGCGACGACGATCTCGTTTGCCACCACGAGTGACCCCACCTCAGCTCTACCCGGAAAGCCTCCGGCGATACCGGCGCTGATCACTAAACTATAATCGCCAGTCATCAAAGCCCTTGCGGTGTTCACTGCGGCAACAACCGAACCCACGCCCACCACCAAAACGTCAAACCTGGGATCGTAGCGCAGACCACGCAACACAGCATCCCTCTCGGCCGGAACAGCCGTCGTGATCACAATCTGTCTTTCCGGTTGCAGTCTGAAAGGAATGGAACCAGGTGGTTTTCTTAAGCTTTTTAAACATTGGGCTGCCGCTTCTCCCATTAAAGTATAACCCTCAATACTCGGATGGATTCCATCAACGAAAAGCTGCGGACCCTGACCGGCTCCAATCCGGTCCAAAAATGGGGAGTGAAAATCAACAACCATAATATTTAAAGCATCCGCATAGCCTTTTAACCAATTCCGATATTCACTCAGGAATTGTTCTTCCTCAATAAATAAGGACGGCGTAGGCAACCCAAAAATAGGAATAATTCCATGTTGCTTACATAATTCCACTATGGCAATAAAATTTGCGCTTACCCTTTTCAGATGGATTCTTTCACAAGCATCATTTGCCCCGCCCAGAATAATGACATGGGTCGGCGTATAAGCAAGTACATCCCGTCGAAACCGCTCCCTCATACCGCTCGTAGAATCCCCGCAGATTCCTTGGTTTAACACCGGACATTGTAATTCCTGGGCTAAATATTTCACCCAAGACTCCTGATTGGTAAAAGGATACCCTTCGGTAATTGAATCCCCCAGTGCAACTATTCTCATCTATTTTTCAACCGCCTTGTTTGCCACTTTCTCTCTCAAAGAGCAAAGTGTGACACCTTATTACAACATTTGTAGCTTAACTGAGAAATGGAAAGAGTGTGTGCTGAATATATCTGGTATATAATATTTAGAAAATACTGAGAGCAAAATGTACTGATATAAGTTCCAATTTATAATATAATGTACAACTCCATTATTCAACAAGTTGCTTAGTACGCGCTGTTACAAAGATAGATGAAGAAATTTTTTGGAACTTATAGCGAGCAAAAAGGAGTAGAAAATGAAACTTAAAGGCTTTATCTTTGATCTGGACGGGACATTAATTAATTCACTGCCCGTAGTTCGTACCAGCCTGAATACTACCCTGCTAAAATTCAGTGGGCGTGTTTACGACGACAAAGAAATGTCCGCTTTATTTGGGCCTTCCGAAGAAGGCGTCTTTCAAAAACTGTTCCCTGATTCATGGAGAGAGGCTCTGCAGTATTATCTAAATGAGTATGATCGAATTCATGAGCCCTATGCTAAGCCATTTCCAGGAGTCGTTCAGACCCTGACTCTGCTGCTTGAGCGAAAAATGAAGTTAGCCCTTGTCTCTGGCAAGGGCGCCCGAAGCATGGAAATCTCCTTAAGACATTCCGGTTTAAAACAGTTTTTTGAGGTGATAATTACCGGCTCCGAGCACCAAGCGAGTAAACCTGAACATATTAAACAAGTCCTGGCCCTTTGGAATTTCACCCCGAAAGAAGTCGTTTATGTCGGTGATATCGCCTATGATGTGCAAGCTGCTAAAGAAGCCGGTGTTTTACCGATTAGTGCGCTCTGGGCGGAAACCGCTCAGATTCCAAAAGTGTTAGCGATGCATCCGGCTTTCGCCTTTGAGAACGTGGAATCTTTTCGCGCATGGATCATGAAAACGGTGCAGTGATTGACCTGTCAGCTGAGTCCATCACCTCGTTCATACTGCCGCTGCGCAATCCCTGTAAATCCAAAGTAATATAGATAAACCCTAATTCTTTCAGTTTAGTGACCACCTCATCTAAAACCGGCCCGCTCAGCCTGGGGAAATCTTCCTTGGGCAGTTCCAAACGAGCTATAGTTTGATGATGACGGACTCTAACCTGTCGGAAATTATACTGTCTGAGAACGCTTTCAGCCAGCTCTACCTGTTTTAAACTTTCTAAAGTAATTTTCTGCCCATAGGGAATGCGGGATGCTAAACAAGCCAAAGAAGGTTTCGCCCAGTTCGATAACTCCAATTCTTTGGCTAACTGCCTAACCTCTTCTTTGCCGATACCTGCTTCTTCCAAAGGACTGCGCACGCCCATTTCCTTTCCTGCCAGTCTTCCCGGGCGATAATCCAAGCCATCATCCGCATTGGCTCCATCCAAAATACAAGCATAACCTCTCTCTTTGGCTAGAGAATTTAGTTTCTGAAACAGCTCCGTTTTGCAATAATAACAGCGTTGAATAGAGTTACCGGCAAATTCTTCGTTTCTTAATTCTTCCGTAGCTAATACAAAGTAATTAACGCCGATTTCCTGGGCAATTTGGACAGCTTCCTTTAATTCTGCTTGCGGATTAGTCTCCGATGAACCAATAACTGCCAGGCATTGCTTCGCTAAAATGTCAAAAGCTACTTTGACTAATAAACTGCTGTCTACCCCTCCGGAAAAGGCGATGACTGCTGAATCCAGCTGAAAAAGGTTCCGGCGCAAATTCTTTAATTTCTCACTTAAACGATTATCCACAGCATTTCCCTCTATTCACGCCAAAATTAGATGCCCCAATCAAACAAATTCCTGTGTGAATTCCTTAGTCTCATGGTCCTAAATTTTTTCCTATCTTAACGAACAAAATTGGTCATGATTCTTTTTTCTTCTTCCGGAAGGGGTATTTTACCCTTACTGGCATCAATGACTTTCATAAGCCAGGCCATTGCCCGAGCGTTTTTGCGGATGGTTTGCACACCTTCCCCATCCTGCAAGACCTCTCCTTTGTCGTGTCCATAAGCGACCGTCCAGTATTGTGACGGCGGAGTAATTGTTTGAGCAAGATTGAAGTAGTTATAGAGCTGATGATGCACATCCAACCCACCGGTACGACGCACTACCGCAAAGGCTGTCCCGACTTTGTACTTGAAATACTTCGAACTGCTGAAAAACGTCCTGTCTAAAAAAGATTTCATGGCACCGGGAATTCCGCCATAATAGGTAGGTGCACCCAAAATTAGGCCGTTGACCTCCCGCATTTTAGCTACAGTTTCATTTACCAAATCATCGTCGAAAACGCAATGGTTATTTTCAGAACCCCTACAATAGCCACAGCCGATGCAGCCGTGGATAGCTTGGTCACCAACCTGGATGATTTCCACTTCAATATCCTGATTGTTCAATTCCTCCGCCATGAGCTTCAAAGCTGCAGCGGTGTTTCCATCATTGTGTGGACTTCCGTTAATGGCAATTACTTTCATACTTGCACTCCTTTCGTTCAGTTCATCCGATCAACATGTATGCGAAACCTTCATCTTTAAACCCGATCGTGATTCCAAAGATCACTGAATGCTCGTCGTTAATGCTTAATCCTCTTTATATCATAAACCTTAATTAGTTATTTACAAAGAGGTAGTCTAAGATCACTATTACTCAGTCGGCTGCTTATCTCACCTGTTGCTAATGTTCAGGAATAACGAATTTCCCCCCTAAACTTCTTGGAAAAGAACTGTGGAAAGATATCTTTCTCCTGAATCCGCCAGGATAACAATATTGTACATTTTCCAAGTATGGCTTGGTTCACTACTGATTTATTTGTTCGCTGCATAAAATACTTGAATATCGCAGAGGGATAATATATATTTATATATGAGCAGCTGATCATTTGTTCAATCCACAGAGGGAGGTTTAATATGGTATTAGATTTTGATCGATGTGACCTTTTATGTATTCATGAAGATGCCGTCTCGGAAGTTCGTCAGCAGATGATCGGGGATGATGAAGCCCAATTTTTAGCGGATACCTTTAAGACTTTGTCCGACCCCACCCGGGTAAAAATGCTGTTTGCGCTGCTGAATCGAGAGTTGTGTGTTTGTGATCTGGCGGTAGTTATTGGGGTATCAGATTCGGCAGTCTCTCACCAGTTGAGAATGCTTAGAACTAATAAGCTGGTTAAGTTTAGACGGGACGGGAAAATAATGTATTATTCCCTCACCGATAGTCATATCAGCGCCCTATTTAAGCAGGCTATTGAATATATCGGACACACTAACCAATAAGCTGCTCAATTCCTTGAATTAGGCAGCAGATAATTAGTGAAATTAAGCAGGAGGTCTTCCCAATGATGATAGAAACAGAATTGCCGACACGACGGATCTCGGAGTTCAAAGTCCATGGCATTACCTGAATGGACTGCGCCGCCAAATTTGAAAAGGCGGTCTCACGGCTGCCGGGTGTGGCCAAGGCCAATTTAAATACGATAACGGGCAAGTTAGTGGTTGAAGGCACCGCAGACCTGGAAAGCATCAGGGAGTTGGGTAAGGAAGAGAATTACACTGTAAACAGTGAATACACCCAGCCATCAACGGAAGCTCCGCTCCAACAAATAGATTGGGAATTACGCAGGGCAATAATCTCAGGGATAACCTTGGCGATTGCCTTTATTATTGAAAAAATAGGGATGCCGACATTTGTTTTTCTACCCCTTTATGGATTAGCCATGCTGAGCGGCGGTTGGGGCAATTTCCGCAAAGCGGCCATGGCTCTGCCACGTCGTGATTTTAATATGAGTGTATTGATGAGTGTGGCCATTCTGGGCGCGGTATTGATTGGCAAATATGAAGAAGGATCGACTGTTGCGTTTTTGTATGCAATATCGGAGATGCTCGAAGCCTGGACTATGGATAAAGCTCGTCAGTCTATTTGCCGGTTGATGGATATTGCGCCCAAGATGGCAAGAATCAGACGTGGAAATGTCGAAGTTGAAATTCCCGTTGAAGAAATCATAACCGGTGATATCATGATTATCCGTCCCGGCGAGAAAATAGCCATGGATGGCGTGATCATAAAAGGAGCATCGGCAATCAATCAGGCCGCTATTACCGGGGAGTCTATTCCTGCAGAAAAGGGACCGGGCGCAGAGGTTTACGCCGGTACTTTAAATTCTTATGGTTCACTGGAAATTGAAGTTACCAAATTAGTGCGGGATACCACGATAGCCAGGATTATTCATATGGTTGAAGATGCCCAGAGTAAACGGGCGCCATCTCAGGCTTTTATCGAACGTTTTGCTGCGGTTTATACTCCGATTGTCCTGATTTTGGTTGTGGGCATTGTTTTAATACCACCTCTGTTTTTCGGCTATCCATGGGCGCCCTGGATCTACCGGGGCCTGGTCCTATTGGTTGTTGCTTGCCCTTGCGCTCTTGTCGTATCCACTCCGGTCGCAATTGTCAGTGCCATCAGCAACGCAGCCAAAAACGGCGTTTTAATCAAAGGCGGCATTTACCTGGAAGAAATGGGTTCTCTAAAGGCAATCGCCTTTGATAAAACAGGTACTTTAACAAGAGGCGAGCCGACTGTGACAGATGTTATCCCAATCGGCGCTTTGTCAGAAAGCACCCTTCTGGAAGTCGCGGCAAACCTTGAGGCTCTTTCCGAGCACCCATTGGCAGTCTCCATTATCAAGGCGGCAAAGTCCCGCGGCTTTGAGGTTACTCCGGCTGAAAACTTTAAGGAAATAACCGGACGCGGCGGTCAAGGAACCGTCGCCGGCCAAACTGTCTTTATCGGAAATTTACGTTTATTTCAGGAACAGTTAATTTCAACCGCCTCCATCGTTCAGCAAGTGGAGAAACTTCAACAAGAAGGAAAAACAGCCATGATCGTGGGAACCAAAGATAATTTCCTGGGGATTATTGCCGTTGCTGATCAAGTTCGCGAAGGGAGCGCGGCTGCAGTTGCCGCTTTAAAACGGGCAGGTTTAAACAAAACTATAATGTTGACCGGTGATAATGTCACGACGGCTGAAGCAATGGCTGCTCAGGTTGGGGTGGACGAATGCCGCGCTGATTTGTTGCCACAGGATAAAGTAACTGCCATCCAGGAATTATTAAAGGAATACGGAAAAGTGGCCATGATCGGCGATGGCATCAATGATGCCCCGGCCTTAGCCCTATCAACGGTTGGTATTGCAATGGGGGGTGCCGGGACAGATACAGCGCTTGAAACGGCGGATATAGCTTTAATGGCTGATGATCTATCCAAATTACCATTTACTGTGATTCTAAGCCGCAAAGCCATAAGCATTATTAAGCAAAACATTACTTTTTCACTCGTAATAAAAGCGGTGGCAATATTGGCAGTATTCCCCGGGTGGTTGACCTTGTGGCTGGCGATACTAGCCGACATGGGGGCATCCCTGATTGTAACATTGAACAGCTTGCGGCTTCTTGGGGTAAAACATGATTTAACTATGTAATAACGATGTAAAATAATAACCAAGTAAAATAAGACAAGTATATTAGGGGCATTAGACTATGGTAGTATAGGGTGCAAAAAAGGGCTTCCAAAGAATTCAAAGGATTACTGCAAAACCATATTTCCTATTTTCAAGGCTCCAAGATAAATGATGACGCTGATTATCAAGAAACACTTTAGAATTAGGCTGAAGATAGCTGCTAGTAATAAGACGGAAGATAGCCGCTATTTTGACAAAGGAGAAACTGCATGCTCAACCAATTTTCAAGAACCGAGTTGCTGTTTGGCAAAGAAGGAATGGACCGGCTCGCCAAAGCGCGTGTGGCTGTTTTCGGGCTGGGCGGCGTCGGCGGATTTACGGTGGAAGCACTTGCTCGCAGTGGTATCGGTATGTTGGATCTAATCGATGATGATCGAATCTGTCTGACAAACCTCAATCGCCAAATATTCGCAACCAGAAAAACAATAGGTCTCTACAAGGTCGATGTGGCAAAGGAGCGAATTTTAGAAATCAACCCCAACGCGGTTGTGAACACCTATAAGATATTCTATACCCCGGCAGCATCCGACCAGTTTGACTTTTCACAATATAACTATATCGTGGATGCTATCGATACGGTAACCGGAAAGGTGGAGCTGGTTTTAAAAGCGCAGGAGCTTGGCGTTCCGATTATCAGTTCTATGGGCGCCGGCAACAAGGTTGACCCCACCGCTTTTGAGGTGGCGGACATCTTTAAAACCTCTATTTGTCCGCTTGCAAGAGTAATGCGTCAGGAGCTCCGCAGGCGCGGTGTCAAAAGTCTGAAGGTTGTATACTCGAAAGAGCCGACACTTACGCCTATCGATGATCTGACCACCGGCTGCCAGGCAGATTATATTTGCCCTCCCGGTACGGCACGGAAATGCACTCAGCGCCGACAGGTTCCCGGCAGCAATGCTTTTGTCCCGTCAGTGGCCGGTCTGATTGCTGCCGGAGAAGTGATCAAGGATTTGTCGCATTTCGGCGAGGTTAACTGTTGATTAGATTTTTAGGCTTTTCGCTTTCTTCATCATTGTAGTTAGAACTACCTCCACATTTTCGGAAGGCAATTGCAACTTATGTAATTGTTCGATTTGCCATTCTCTTTCTTTAGCAACTGACCCACCTGCGTGCTTCACAGCTTTCAAAGCATATAATGGTCCTCCCAGTGAATGATCCGCCATATGTGCAGTAGCAACAGCGTGTCCAGTTGAACGGGCAACCGCTATTGAAATTGGATTAGAAGATTCTCTTGCCACAGCATGTGCGCTTACTGAAGCCTTCATCGCATCACCTACAGGTACATTTCCGTTTTCCCATTCTTTAGCAATCTGTAGAGCATGAATTAACCTCGCATCAATATCCCCGTCAATGAATGATAATACGTGTTCTGAACACTCCCTCGCCCATCTCATTAATTTGTAATGATTATCTTTGGTGAGTAGTCCCCCACGATGTACGGCAACAAATAGTTTGTCTCGCATTTGTTATCTCCTGATTTTAATTTATTTCATCAACTGCCCCAAAATACCTTTCCATCTTAGCTCCAAGCCATCACCCCTACCTTCGTTTGCAATCTTCTACGTAGTTAATAAAGATGTCTTCTATTTCACAAGCATTATTACAATGAAATTTCAGCTAATACCTGTTCCAACGTATCCAGGCTAACCGGCTTGGCTAAGTGCCTATCAAATCCGGCTTCCCTGGACTGTTCCAGATTCTCCGGCTGAGCAAAACCGGAAAGGGCAATGAGGAACGTATCCTTTAATTCCTGATCGTTACGTAAGCTTTTGGCCACTTCATAACCATTCATACCGGGAAGGCCGATATCACAGATTACTACATCCGGCATAAATTCTTTTGCTTGGGCTAAACCTTCATGCCCGCTAAAAGCAATTAAGACCTTATGTCCAAAATAGCTAAGCAATGAAGATAAGATCTCGGCAATATCCGGGATATCATCAATAACCAGGATTTTGAATGAACATGCAGTTTTTCCTTTTCGCTTATCCTCCTGTTTCTCTTTATCTGAGCTTATGACAGGCAGACGAATGGTGAATTTTGTCCCACTGCCTAATCCTTTACTATGGCCGGTCACATTACCGCCATGCAGTTCCACCATTCCTTTGACAATAGCCAAACCCAAGCCAAGACCACCCTGTGTTCGGACGAGAGAACTGTCTATCTGTATAAAAGGTTCGAACAAATCAGACAGCAGTTCAGTTTTAATGCCAAGGCCGGTATCCATTATCGTAACTACCGCTTCCTGCGTTTTCTGATCCATGGACACTGTTACCAGGGTTTTGTCGCCTTTTTCCGTAAACTTGACGGCATTATGCAACAGGTTACCTATGACCTGGATCAGGCGTGCCCGGTCGGCTTCAAGATATATGGGGTCTGAGCCTATTTTTCTTTCCAGCGCAACTTCTTTTTCCGCAAATTGCTCCTGATAATCCTCCAGAGCCTTTTGCACCAGCTGATTGAGTTCAATATTTTCTTTCTTGAGGATAATCTTGTTTTGCGTAATGCGGGTAACATCCAAAAGATCATCTACCAGGCGGGTTAGCTGTTCCCCTTGGCGCATAGCAATTTCCCGGGCCTTTCGGGCCTGTTCCCCAGCGGGAGGTACGCGGTCCAAAAGAGTAAGACTCATTATAATCGAGGCCAGAGGATTCCTGAGCTCGTGAGAAAGCATGTTCAGGAAAACGTTTTTGTTTTGATCAGCTTTTTTTAGTACCATGACAAGCGCCCGCGCCTTTTCTTCGCTTTCTTTCAGTGCCTCCTCAGTCCGTTTGCTCGCGGTGATGTCGCGCGCCACGCCTATGATACCTTTAACATTTCCTTGCGCATCGTACCACGGTGTTTTGGTGGAAAGATATATTTTCGTATCCCCATTTAAAAATACGCTCTCTTCTACCACCTCGGCCCTGTCCGAATCCATTATTCGCCTGTCGTTCTCGATTATTGCCCGGGCAGTTTCAGAATCGGAATAATGGGAATAGTCGTCCTGACCGATCATCTCCTCGACCGTCTTGCCGGTGACGGCTGCCGTAGCCGAGTTGCAGATCAGTATTTTGCCGCCGGTGAATGCTGAGAACAGCGGCAAGAATCCCGTTCTTGAGCAGCGGAACGCCCACGAAGGCGGGCGGTCCTAACGCTCTGAACGCAGCTTTCCGGGTTTCGTCGATGCGCGGATCATTCTCCGCGTCGTCTACGGCAACGGTTTGTGCCCTCCTATATGCTTCGAGGAAAGCCGGGCTATATTCGGTCACGCGGAAGCGGGGCAGCATCCCGATGGGATCGACCGAATAGCCGCAGCCGGTTGTCATATAGTCGAGGTCGTCGCGATCCGATTCCCAATAGTAAGCGCGGCTGGCACCCAGATGCTCGCCAAGGATTCGCATGGCTGTTTCCTGGATTTCGAGCGGGTCTGCCAGCGGACGCAGCGCGTCGCTGAGTTTCAACAGGAACGCCTGCCGCTCCTCGCTTACGCGCAGCGCCTCCTCGATCTGCTTGCGCCCGGTAATATCATGGCTAATGACCGTCGCTCCCTGTGGTTTTCCATTTTCATCAAATGTAAATGTTACATCCAAAGAGGCGTAGATTTCCCGTCCGTCTTTGGCCTTAACAATATATTCGACA
Source organism: Desulfosporosinus sp. Tol-M2 (assembly GCF_059735615.1). Lineage (NCBI taxonomy): Bacteria > Bacillati > Bacillota > Clostridia > Eubacteriales > Desulfitobacteriaceae > Desulfosporosinus > Desulfosporosinus sp. Tol-M2. The sequence continues at coordinate 23,637 of NZ_JCAIJG010000177.1, read as the reverse complement.
AATCGGTCCGGTTTTTCTCCCTTTAACCATTGACTAATCCTGCCCTGAAAAGTTACCTTGCTTTGGTCATTCAAAATATCAAAGGGACTCATCTCCAGCAATTTTTCCTTGCTATATCCTGTTAATTGGCACATCGCATCATTGACAGATAATAATCGTTTACTTCGAAAATCTACTTCGCTAATGCCTGCCGGGGCATATTTTACCAGTTCCCGGTATTTCCTTTCGCTTTCCACCAGCGCTGCTTCCGTTTTCTTCCGCTCAGTAATATCCCAAAAGGAAGTAACCGTCCCCTTGAATTCCCCCTGTAAATTTTTTATAGCCTTTGACTGGATATTAACGATTTTTTTAGACCCGTCTTTACATTTTAATATTAATTCGCCTGTGTATATTTCTTCCTGAAGTATTTCGCCTGATATTTTATCCCATTTTGGATTTTCGATAATTTTTTCGAACAGCGCTTGCGTCGGCTGCCCTATTACCTCATAAGCAGCCCAGCCTAAAATCCTTTCGGCCGTTTTATTCCAATAGGTTATAACTTTATGTTCATCTCTGACAATAATGGCGTCATTTACTTGAGCTAGCAGCTGCCCCTGAAAAGCAAGCTTGTTTTCGGCTTCCTTCTGCTCACTGATATCCTGCCAATAGACAGAGATGCCTTCCGCCGAAGGAAAGGCGATGATATTATACCAGCTGCCGGTAAGCAGGCCTTGCATCTCGATACGCTGCGCCGCTTGGAGTTCCATGGCTTGACGGTAGACTTTTTCCAGATTGGTACCGATAATTTCAGGTGATACTTCCCAGATAACCTTGTCCACCAATTCCTTGGGTTCCAAGCCGAAGATATGCGCAGCCTTCCGGTTAATGCAGCGAAAACGCCATTTATGATCTATAGTGAAAAAGCCGTCTTCCATTGTGTCGAGGATTTGCTCTTTCTGGTTGTCTGTTTGCATCAAGGGACACCTCCAACTGCCATCTTTAGGTGAAACATGCTTAATATTCCCAGTTTTCTCCATATCTGCATATCTAATTATGCCACAGTCTTTACTATCTGTCTTTAGGGATAATGTCGAACTTTGGAAGATTGTAAACGGCAAGCAGCAACACCTATTGAATGAAATTCTCTGACAAAGGATATATTAAACTCACAATTATTATAGAGGGATTATACGCCTATTAGGGGGTTTATACGCCCCGGAAAGTACATCAGCGTTGCCAGTGAAGTGAAAATAATCCTGAAAGGGTAATTCTAATGATTTTGCTGTTAGCGTGCCTTTTTGTTCTCGCCTGCTACAAATGGGGAGACTGTAAAAATTGGCGGTCTTATTATCCGACAATGCTCTTTCTAATCGCTGGTGATCTTCTCTATCTTTATGTCTCTTCTGCAAAACCACTATGGCACTATACCGCAAAATTATTTTCCAGCACTCTAACTACTTTGATAGTTGCGCTGATAATCTACCCTTGCACAGTTCTGCTATTTATTCCGACTTTCAATCAATTAAGGTCTTGGGGGAAGAAGATCGTTTACATCGTGATCTGGGTGGGTCTTTATTTTGGCTTAGAGTTGCTTGCGCTCAAATATGACTATATGCAGCACTATAATGGCTGGAACCTGGGGTATTCTCTTATCTTTGACTGTCTGTTATTCCCTCTGCTGATTATCCATCAGAAACGAGCCCCGGTGGCATGGTTGTTGGCCGGCTTTATAGGAGTTGGCATAACCTTTTACTTTAAGCTGCCTGCACCATATTAGCTTAATATAAGCGCACCATTTACATAACGACTGATAATATCACAAAGCGTGGTTAAAATAATTATACTAGTAGTTTTTGAAAAAACTTATATTGGAGGTAAATATGGAAACTCAGCAACAGGACTTTAATCAGATTAAACAGCAGCCCATTCCTTATGGCCCTGCCCAAGCTCCCAGTGACGAGAGACTCTCCGCTTTTGAACAAGGCCAGCTCTGGGAAGGGTATATGGCGGACAGTTCCGCCAAATGTCTGCTCCAATATTTTGTCTCTTCCGCCCAGGATCCGGAAATCCGCGCTGTCCTGGAATATGCTTTAAGTTTATCGCTAAATCATCTTAACGCATATACGCAAATGTTTAATTCCGTAGGTTTCCCGATTCCCCATGGTTTTACCGATGCAGATGTTGAGCCAAATGCCAAAAGGTTGTTTTCCGATCAATTTATGCTCGCCTATCTTAGATACATCAACAGGTACGGAGCCATAAAATACTTTAATACATTTGTCGGCTCGACCCGCCCGGATGTGCGGCAATTTGCCACTCAATGTATTGATGAGGTTCAGGATTTGCATAAAAAGACAGACGAAATTCTCCTTAAGAAAGGCTTCTTCTCTGAGGAGGCCCATATCCCTATACCGGATAGAATCGATTATATTCATTCAGACCGAAGCTTATACAAGGGTCTATTTGGTGATAAACGAGCGATCAACGGTTTGGAAATCGCCCAGGTATTCAACAGCCTGGAAGCTAAGCTGCTGGAAAGACCCATAGTAATTGGATTTATGCAGGCAGTCCAATCCCAGAAAGTCAAGGATTTATTAAACCAATGTAAGAAAACCATGGACAAGCAAATCCACCGTTGGACGCAAATATTACGTGATGAAGATTTACCCCTGCCGCTGAGCTTAATTCATGAGTTGACGGATTCCTCAGAATCACCCTTTTCCGATAAATTAATGACGTTTCATGTCCTGACAGTTATCGGTTATACGCTTACCGATTATGGCATAGCTATTGCCAGTTGCACGCGCGCCGATATTGTAACCGCCATGCACAAGTCTCTTGCCGAAAATGCCGCCTGGGCGAAAGACGTTATGGAATTGATGATGCATAATGGCTGGATGGAAAAAATTCCTCATGCCGCCGATCGCAAAGAGATTCGAGGATTTAAGCACTAGCCTGGGTTCTAACTAAGGAAATAATTTAAATGGAGGTTAACATGGAAAACGTTCAACCTGGAACTCCTCATATCACTGAACAACCCATCCCTTTTAATGCCATTAAAGACAGTCCGAATGATGAACGGTTAAGCGCTGCCGAGATGGGGCACCTGTGGGAGATGTATTTATATAATGCAGCCGCCAAATGCCAGTTGCAATATTTTACAGCCAAAACCCAAGACCCCGAAATTTATGGCGTATTAGACTTTGCCCTGCAAATAATGAATACCCGTTTAAATAAGCTTACTCAGATTTTTAACACGGTTGGCTTCCCTATTCCCCAAGCCTTCAATGATGAGGATGTGGAACCGAACGCCAGGCGGCTTTTTTCCGATGGGTTCATGTTAGTCTATATCCAGGGATTAGTTAATTTTGAATTGGTCGAATCCTTGATGGGCTCAACCAGGGCAGTTCGAACAGATGTAAAAGAATACTACAATGCTTGTATCGATGAGACTCAAGACCTATTTAACAGAGCCGGCGAAACGCTATTACGTAAGGGTTTATGGTTTAAACCACCCAATATCCCGGTGCCGGATCGGGTGGAATATATTCATCAAGACACCTTTTTTGCCGGGTTAATCGGGGACAAACGGCCAATGAATGCCTTGGAAATCTTTCACGTTCATACCAGGCTGCAAACCAAAATGATTGAGAGAGCATTAATTTTGGGCTTTTCCCAGGTAGTGCAGTCCCAAAAAGTGCTCGCTTTCTTGTCCGAAGGAAAACAGCTTGTCGACAAGCAAGTTGAGGGATGGAGTAAAATTCTGCAAGATGAAGACTTACCGCTCCCTGTCACCTGGGAACATGAGATCACAGATTGTGCGGAATCTCCATTTACCGATAAGTTAATAATGTTTGCCATTCTGACGATGATGCGAAACAGTGTGACCATGCTGGGGATTTCCCTGGCCAATTGCGTACGGGCGGATATAGTAACCGCATTTGCTGGTACAATTATCGCTCTCCAGGCCTATGCCAAAGACGCTCTGGATCTTATGATTAGCAGCGGCTGGCTGGAAAAGATCCCCCAAGCTGCCGATAGGCTGGAAATCATCAATCAAAGTCATTAGTTTAATGATTAATTCCGGCGGCAACCGAATAAGCGCGGCTATTTATCGACCTTTCCTACAAACTCAAGTCCCATTAAGCAAGATGCAAGATTTGGTTATTTTCGGACGCACTAAAACATATAAGGGCAAAAGGAAAAAGGGGCTACTGCCTCAAAGCCTTTGATATCAGGCTATTCAGCTCTATTGTCAGCCCCCACGCATATCATATGCGTGGGAGCTGAATATTTACTACAGCCAGTTCTGGTTTTTATAGTAGTTCTTGCTTTTTTACCAAATCAAAGAACTAAGAGTAATAGTGGTATACTGTTTAGGTTAGTGTTTTAAGCCTTTACGATCAACGGCAAGTGGTATCTCTTCCATCCAACCGTTGGCTATCATTAAGTCAAGTCCGTCCTTTCCGTATGACGACAGGTTTAATTCAACCTTGGCAAAAGCAGTAACCAGGTCTGTTCTATTACAATTGGCCAGAGCAAAACCATTGGCGTATACTGAATAGGCAATATTTAACACCGTTCGAAATAGCATTAACTTATCTGAGAAGGGAGACTCCGAGGAATCCGTTACCTCACTTTTCCAACTCATTGGAAGTATCATATCTTCCTTGTTCAGGACTTTACTCCATTTTTCTATCTCTTTGTCAAAGATGTTCAGTCCTCTTGAAAAATAGGCCTTGATTTTTGGATCTTTAACAACTTGGGTAAATCCCAGTTGGATGGCATTTTCAACAAGCTTATTTTCAAGACGTTTAAACACTTGTGTAAGTTCCAATATATTTATTGGACGTTCACTCCCAAATAAATTTCCATACCATGAATTATCAGCAATATACTTCACCCTGTCCGGTACTGGAGTATAAGGAGGCCTTACGTTAATGCCTTTTTTTGTCAAAAGGTCTTCTGCTTTATTTAAAAGGTTCTGTTCCTGCACTAAAGCATCGTTAAAAAAGTCTCTCACATCGGGTCTGGTGGCTAACGGTAAGGCATGAGCTAATTGAACCAATCTAAATCTAATTATTGCTCTGTGAAATGATAACATTAAGCTATCCGAATACAAACGTTTCGCATTTATTTTTACATCCTCATCCGTAAACCCATGGGGAACGGGAAAGCCGACGGAATTAAAAAGGGTAGTTATGGTACTCTGCTGTGGAAGTATTATATTAAGAGCGTCGTTCATCATAGCTTTAATCTCAGGATCTTGGGCTTTTGCCACAAAGTATTGAAGAATACATTTCATAGAACTATTAGCTTGATGATCAACCTCAGTTGGCTCATTTCCCAGGAGGAAAGCCTCTCGTCGTAAGGAACGCTTTTGCTTAAAATTGGAGCAGGGGCGTTTTCCTCTTGAAACCCCTGTGCAATAGGATTTAATGTATTAGCTTGGGCATTATCTTGAGTTGTCTGCATATTGTATAACCCCCGCCAGCATTTTATCGTTAATTTATTATGAGCAAAGGGATATTAGATTATACCGGAAAGATAAATTTGAGAACCCAAAAAGCCATATTCATAGCAGACACTCTCGGAAGACATTCATAAATGAAATGATTCATAACAGCATAATAACTGATCAAAATAATGCCCCGGGGCTTCTAAGCCGCGGGGCTATTGTATTTGTTCAAGGTTGCCTCAATATGTTAAATATCTTCTAATTGCTGTTGATTGGACCAATAGCGGGAGTTTTTGCCCATACCCAGGGCCGACTCCGACCAGCGGGCTTGCAGCTACTTTCTTGTAATGATCGTAGCAGCTTTTAATTTATCCAAATTCCTTAACCTGGGAATAATTACTTTATGAATATCACATTCAGCTATTCCTTTGTTAACAGTTTATTACGATAATTCTCAATAGCCTTATGAAGTGCATCCGCAGCCAAGTTGGAACAGTGCATTTTCTCCGGCGGAAGCCCTCCTAAAGCCTCGGCTACTGCCGCATTTGAGATTACCAGAGCTTCCTCGATGGTTTTTCCTTTGACCATTTCCGTGACCATACTGCTGGTGGCGACGGCTGCACCGCAGCCAAACGTTTTGAACTTGACATCTTTAATGGTGTCTCCCTCAATATCTAAATAAATACGCATAATGTCTCCGCACTTGGCATTTCCTACTTCACCAATGCCATCTGCATTTGCAATTTCACCCACATTACGCGGATTTGTAAAATGATCCATCACTTTTTCTGTATACATCTTATAGTCCACTCCCTTTTATTGCACTTGATTAAGCTGAATAATTTGATCATAAAGCGGGGACATCATGCGCAAACGCTCTACTATCTTCGGTAATTGTTCCAGAACATAGTCAATCTCTTCTTCCGTGTTTTGCCGACCTAACGTAAAGCGCAGGGAACCGTGGGCGATCTCATGGGCCAGTCCCATAGCAAGCAAAACATGAGAGGGATCAAGCGAACCGGATGTGCAAGCTGATCCGCTGGAAGCGGCAATCCCCAGCATATCCAGGGAAAGTAACAAGGACTCCCCTTCGATAAACCGAATACTGACATTGACATTGTTGGACAAGCGCTTTTCTCCGAGGGGTCCATTGACTTTCACGTATTCAATGCGCTCAAGGATTCCGTTCATAAGTTTGTCGCGCAGTTTCGTTTGCGGCTTGGCTTCTTCGACCATCCGCTTGCCGATCAGTTCGCAGGCTTTACCAAACCCGATGATTCCCGGCGTGTTTTCCGTCCCCGAACGGCGCCTCTTTTCTTGGCTTCCCCCATGAACCAAAGGCACAAGGCGTACCCCTTTGCGAATATAAAGAGCACCAATCCCTTTTGGTCCGTAAATTTTATGACTGGACACCGTCAGCAGGTCAATATTCATTTCCTGGAGATTAATAGGTATTTTTCCAAGGGACTGAACTGCATCAACATGAAATGTAATGCCAAGTTCCTTCGCCAAGTTACCTATCTCAACAATCGGTTGGATTGCTCCAACTTCGTTATTGGCATGCATCACACTAATTAAGATCGTATCCGGCCGCACGGCCTGGCGAATGTCATCCACCGAGACAATCCCCTCTGAGTCAACCGGGATAACGGTCAGCTCAAATCCGTTTTTCGCTAAGTATTCACAGGTTTCGAGAACTGCATGGTGTTCAATGGCGGATGTGATAAGATGCTTCCCCTTTTTACGCATCGCTTCGGCTATGCCCAGAATTGCAAGATTATCCGCTTCCGTTCCGCCGCTGGTAAAGGTTACTTCCGGAGGGGTAGCTCCGATCAGCTCCGCCACTTGGCGCCTGGCTTCCTCCAAAGCTTGTTTAGCCTCTCTGCCGAAACCGTGAACACTTGAAGGATTACCATATTTTTCGGTATAATATGTAGTCATTATAGCAGCAACTTCCTGATCAACTGGAGTCGTTGCACTGTGGTCTAAATAAATACGCCTCATTGGACTCCCTCCCCAGTACCCATTTAAATGAAAATAATTAGTCTATATAGTACATATTAAAATTTTCGTCCGTTTCGCGCTTATTGGCATCTTCAAGCAGCGTTTCAAGTGTGATGGCATCGAGAACTTCGGCGATGGAGTCGCGGACTTTCTCCCAGATTGTCCGGGTCATGCAATATTCTGCTTTAGCGCAACATTCAGGGTTCTCCTCGGATACACAATCGGCAGGAGCTATGGGCCCTTCCAACACGCGAATGATATCCCCAATTCTTATCATACCCGGTTCTCGGCCCAATAAATAGCCGCCCTGCGCCCCACGAACACTCTTGACGAGACCGGCTTTACGTAAACCGGAAACAAGTTGCTCCAGATAATGTTCAGAAATGCCCTGTCTCTCTGCTATACTTTTCAAAGAAGTCGGGCCTTCATCCATATGCTGGGCTAAATCGAACATGGCTCTAACCCCATACCGACCTTTGGTTGAGAGTTTCATTACCCTCACCTCCTCTTTTCCAAGGTTATACCCTACTATTTATATGTTTATACTTATTTTTTGTTTATATCTTATAAAAACGCTTGGGATTTGTCAAGAGGATACAAGACTCAAAACAAACCTCTGGGATTCTCTGGTCAAATACTATGCCAAGTTGCAATGACACTAATTCTTTAGAAAAAAAACCCGCCTGAGGCGGTAAAATAGATAAAATATATAAGTCTAATTAGTTTAGTCTCTTGCTTGTTCACCATTTTTCCAATTTCCTTCGTAAAATAACTTGCCATCCCGCAAATAAGCCTTGCCAAAACCGTCCCTGTAGCCATTCTTATACTCGCCTTCGAATCTGAGAATGCCGTTATTATAAAACTCTTGGCCCATGCCGTGCATTTTCCCATCTTTCCATTCACCGTTATACGTCTTTCCGGAGGGGAAAGTAGCTTTGCCCCAGCCATTAGGTTTGCCCCCTTCGGTTTGACCAAAATAGTCGGCGGTAATATCCCATGAAATGGCAAATCCTTTTATTTCGACGTCTTCCATATGATTTGTCCCCCTCTTCTATTTTAGATATTAATTTCCTCTGTTATAGATGATAACGGAAAGATATACCATTCCTATGACATTTTTCTTTTATTATGGAGCTATTTTTTGCAAGGGCGAATAACCTTTCTGTTTATGTAGTACCTCATCACTGGTGAACTTGTCCTGACTATGGTATTCTTTAATATGTATAAGTACGAAGGAGGAATCGACATGCTTGATTTGCAGAATGTGTCTCTGGAACTGGAAGGAAAAAAAGGTGTTGAGATTCTAAAGAACATAAATTTAACCTTTTATGATAAAAAGATCTATGTTGTCACGGGTCCTAATGGCGGAGGAAAATCGTCTCTGGCTAAAATCATCATGGGAGCCTATAATCCTACCCGCGGTAAAATCCTGCTCGACGGACAAGATATTACGCAAATGACAATTGCTGAGCGAGCTCGCCTGGGCATAGGGTATGCTTTTCAGAGTCCTCCACGCTTTAAAGGCATCAAAGTCAAGGATCTTCTCAATATGGCTGCCTCACATAATCCTGAAAAAGTTAATATTTGCGATCTCCTTTATCATGTCGGATTGTGTGCCCAAGACTATCTCGAACGGGACGTTGATTCCAGTCTCTCAGGGGGAGAAATGAAGAGGATCGAGATTGCAACCGTGCTTGCCCGGAATCTAAGGATTGCAATTTTTGATGAACCGGAAGCAGGAATTGATTTATGGAGCTTTCAAAAGCTTGCGGAAACATTTATCAATATCCACATGCAATATGATACCACGATCGTCATCATTTCCCATCAAGAACGCATTATGGAACTGGCGGATGAAATTATTTTAATGTCCAACGGGATGATCAGCGCACAATCCGAAAGGGATATCATTCTTGCTGGAATCTTGAATAACGATTCTTGTTTGTGTAGTACAAAATGTGAGAAGGGGGTTGGTCAAAATGTTGAATGCGTTGGATAAACTGATGCTGGAGAAAGTGGCCGATCTTCATGAAATACCCCAAGGAGCTTTCAATATCCGAAAAAATGGCCGGGGGGTACAGCGAAATACGACCGCCAATATCGATATCGTCGCCAAACAGCATAAGTCGGGTATTGATGTGATTATTAAGCCCTATACCAAAGGCGAAAGCGTTCATATTCCAGTTATTCTGACGGAAGAAAACCTCAATGACGTTGTCTATAATACGTTTGAAGTTGGAGAATACTCAGACGTGGAAATCATAGCGGGATGTGGCATCCATAATTGCGGAAGCCACAAATCCCAGCATGACGGAATACACACCTTTTATGTTAGAAAAGGTGCCAAAGTCAAGTATGTCGAAAAACACTATGGTCAGGGTGAAGGAACAGGACATCGGGTATTAAATCCCAAGACGGTTATTGAGGCGGAAGCAGGGGCAGTTATCGAACTCGAACTGATTCAAATCAAGGGAGTTGACCGCACTAAAAGAGAGACTGACATCCGACTTATGGATAATGCCAAGCTTGTGGTCACAGAACGTCTCTTAACCAACCTGGATCAAGAAGCGGAATCCAGGATCAATGTTGAACTATTTGGTGCAGCTTCTTCAGCCCAGATTATTTCACGGTCCGTTGCTCAGGACAATTCCAAGCAAGTATTCTATTTTGATTTAGCCGGGAAAAACAAATGCCGGGGGCATATCCAATGCGACGCTATTATTATGCATAATGCCGTCGTTCTTTCCACCCCGAGGATTTCTGCCTATCATAGTGAAGCACAACTTGTTCATGAGGCTGCTATTGGGAGAATTGAATCTGAGCAGTTAATTAAACTAATGTCCATGGGATTTTCGGAGAAGGAAGCAGAGGATACAATCCTCAATGGTTTTCTTAAATAGAGTGAATTATTGCTTGGGGTGGCTGCTCTAACCAACCATTCTTGATATTGATTTTAATACCGTCAGCCCCATATTTGCCAATCTCTATAATGAGTTTAATAAACCTGGCTACAATATCACGCCTGATATCTAAGGCCATACCAACACCGTAAAATCCCATTCCGCCCTCATTAGCATACATTACTATGGTTATCATGAGTTTATCTGAAAATGGTGCGATTGTTACTCAGCGTCGAAGATGCAATAGACATAATGAGTTAATTGTAAAAAAGTATCCCGCATCCTAAAAAGAAGGGTGCGGGATTTCAATTAATCTATCAGTTTTGTGGCCTTGTCTTTCAGTTCTTTGGCTTTCTCTTCAGCCATGTCCTTCATATCCTCAGCCTTGTCTTTCAGTTCTTTGGCTTTCTCTTCAGCCATGTCCTTCATATCCTCAGCTTTGTCTATCAGTTCTTTGGCTTTCTCTTCAGCCATGTCCTTCATATCCTCAGCCTTGTCTTTCAGTTCTTTGGCTTTCTCTTCAGCCATGTCCTTCATATCCTCAGCTTTGTCTTTCAGCTCTTTGGCTTTCTCTTCGGCCTTATCTATCAGTTTTTCCGTCTTTTTCTTAGTTTCATCGAGTGTTTCCATAGCAGAGTCAAATACCTTGCCAACTCTATCCTTCAAACTTCCCATCCTAATACCTCCTCCTTCCATCATCTTACTGGTGATACTTCTTAACATCTCATTATAACATGAGATGTTGACAGGAATGGCAAACCTCCTCAAAGCCTTTAAAATTATTTCATTCCTATCTAATTGCTTCATCAAGAATAAATGTATCCATTAGCTTGTAACCTTTTTCAACATATATCCCTGTTTGAGAAGCACTTTTTTCATTAAAAACAGCTTGTTTTCCCGTATGTTTTGTACTGTCATATATGACAAATGGTACCGGGTCTAAAGTATGAGTTCTAAGACATATCGGTGTTGGATGGTCTGGTAAAACCATTAATTTGAAGTCCTGCCCCTTTAGCCCTTCTAATAATGTGCCTACAATTTCCTTATCTATTAGTTCGATGGATAGTACTTTATTTTCGAGCTCAGCTCTATGCCCACATTCATCTGGCGCTTCTATATGAATATAAACAAAATCCTGTCCCTTCTCTAACTCTTCAAGCGCAGCTTTTGCTTTCCCCACATAATTTGTATGCACGTTACCTGTTGCACCTTCAACCTCAATTATATTCATTCCCGAACATATACCAATTCCCTTAATTAAATCCACTGCCGAAATAATTGAGCCTTTGGTATTGTACTTTTCCAGAAAACTTGATAGGGCAGGTTTATGACCTTCACCCCACAGCCAGATTGAATTTGCAGGCCTAAGCCCTCTTTCTTTTCTGTTAATATTTATAGGATGATCCTTTAAAAACTCGTAGCTTTTCTTCATCATATCCAAAAGTACGGCGCTGTCTCCCCCAGTTGGCAGGTATTCGCTGATCTTTCTGGTTAAAATATCATGCGGCGGAATGAGTTTATAATCCTTAGGTGCATTGTGCCACACTAAAATATGTCGATAGCTTATTCCTGGATAAAATTCCAAAGCTTTAGTTTTAAAATGTTCATTAACAGCTATTATTAATTCAGTAGCTTCCACCGTAGTTATTTCATCTGCGCTGTGGTCTAAGATGACTTTTTCTTCATAAGGTTCCTCTTCCGTAAGGGTAACTACATTACACCTAAAAGTAATATCTGTTAGTTCCAGTGGAATCCCAATACTTGCAGCCTCAAAAGGAGATCTTCCACTATAATATTTTTCCGGGTCATAGCCTAAAACTGAGAGATTTGCAGTATCACTTCCCGGTAAAAGGGTATCCGGAATGGTCTTGACCATTCCCATTTTTCCATTAGCGGCAAAGAAATCAAAATTGGGAGTTTTTGCATATTCTAATGGGGTTTTATGATCTAGTTTATCAATTGGATAGTCAGCCATTCCGTCGGCTAAAACTACTATATATTTCATTATCTCTACCCCCTCCAAGCTTTCTGCCCTACTAATATTTCTCTAACTGCTAACACCTTCTAATTTCATCGCCATCCGCAGCATCGTGAATCCCCCGATCTTCTGTATTTTACTATATCATACCCCCTGCTTTCTCACAAACGATTGAGATACTCAGATCACTTATTGCTTTATTACAACCTATATCTCAAAAAGAATTAAGCCCTGTCCTAAGACGGGGCTTATAAAGAAGAATACACAGTGAATAAAGATCATGCGTCCCCCATGAGAGTCATATTATCACGATGAACCACTTCTTCTCCTTCAAAATCAGGAATAAGTTGGAGTATTATTTCAGAATGCCACCCTTTAACCTGCTGCACCTCATCACTGCTCAACTCAACGACTCCCCTGGCAATTTCTTCCCCCAGCAGGTTGACAATACGCACGATTTCTTTACGCTCCCAGGTCCCATCAGTCGTTATAATCCCTTTGGCCAGTAAACTCTTACCCTCTTCCACAAGAGCCTTAGCTGCACCGTCATCAACTTGTATGCTACCTTCAGATAAACCTGCATAAGCGATCCAACGTTTCCGCCCCGTAAGACGATGCTTTGCCGGCGGAAAATAAGTCCCCTTTGTCTCCTGACCCTCAGTAAGGTTCAGAAGTTCTCTGATCCGCGTAAAATTCAAAAGGAGCATCCCAATCCCAAAACGTGTGGCAATTTTTGCCGCTCTGAGTTTTGTGACCATTCCTCCGGTACCCATGGTCGTTCCTGCCCCGCTCGCCATACACTCTACCGCGGATACTTCAGCAACTTCTTTAATCAGTTGAGCCAAAGGATCTATTTTCGGATTAGTCGAATACAAGCCATCAACATCTGTCAGAATTACTAATAAATCCGCTCTAATGAGCCCTGCCACCAAGGCGGAAAGGGTATCATTGTCCCCAAAACAGAGTTCATCCACCGCAACTGTGTCGTTTTCATTAATAATAGGAACGACTTGTAAGCGGATTAATTTTTCCAGCGTATTTTGGGCGTTTCGATAGCGAGACGCTTCCGCTAAATCGATACGAGACAATAAAACTTGAGCCCCCACTAAACCATACAGTTCCAGATTTCGGGCATACCTTTCGATAAGCACACCTTGTCCGACGGCTGCAACCGCTTGTTTGCCCGCAAGATCCTGAGGACGCACTTGTAGTCCCAGTTGCCCCATACCAGCTGCTACTGCCCCGGAGGTAACGATAACGCACTCGACCCGTTTTTCCTTTAGTGCGGCGATCACAGCCACTATTTCGGCGATGGCATGATCGTCCAACCCGCCTTGAGGATGATTTAAGCTGCTGCTTCCGATTTTAATAACTACTCTCCGAACGTCAAGCAATGTCACACGGAATACTCTCCTTCCATATCCTCTGCGCGCCGGGCACAGGCCTGTGCTGCTTTCATCACAATCCGAGGCAAGTCATCGTCTTTAAAAACACCTAACGCTGCAAAAGTCGTCCCATTCGGGGAGGTTACTTGCTCCCGCAATTCTCCGGGTGTCTTCTTACTTTCAGTCACCATTTTAGCTGCCCCAACGAGGGTTTCGCAGGCTAACAGCTCAGCTTCCTCTTCACTTAAGCCTAATTGAACCCCTGCTTGGATTAAACTTTCGGTAAAAAGGTAATAATAAGCCGGCCCACTTCCGCTTAGGGCAATGAGAGCATTCATTTTTTCTTCCGGAATCCACAGAATGCGACCAATGGCCGCAAATATTTGTTGAGCCGCCTCGGCCTGTTCCTGCGTTACATTTTCTCCGCGAACCAATCCCGTCATAGAGTGCAACACCGCTGTTGAAGTATTCGGCATGGCCCGGATAACCGCAACGCCGGGAAGATTCTTGTAAAATAGCTTTAAGGGAATACCCGCTGCAATACTAATGATCAATTTATCTTTTAATGAATAACTTTCCAGTTCCTTAAGCACTTCATGAACGTCTTTTGGCTTCACCGCGAGAATAACAACAGCCGAGTTTTCCGCAAGTTCCTGAACTCCGGAAGCTCTAATACCATACTTATCAACCAAATATTGAAGTCGTTTCTCCAATCGTTCGTTAACTCTAATTTGGAGCTCTCTATCCGTTTTCTTGATTCCGCCGATGATGGCCTCCGCCATATTTCCCCCACCGATAAAGCCAATACTTTGGTTCATAAACCGCACCCTTTCTTTAGTTAGCTCATCCTACATAAACGGCCTCCTCGTTCCTTTTGGGCGAGAAGGCTACCTTATTTCCAGTGAAGAATGATAATCAGTAAGCTTTTTTAATACCAAAGCTGTGCGGCAGGGCGAATATATGGAAATGCCCGTAAAGTTCCGGTTCATTTTCAGCTTATGGGTTTCGTATGTGATAGCATGGGATATGCGCTTGTACCCTCCAAACCGCTCTTCATCTGTATCCAGCGTAACCTTAAAACTGCTGTTTTCTTGAATAGGGATTTCCAGGTCTTCGTATGAATTGGCTGGATGGAAGTTAAATATGAAAATAAAATCTTGCTTCCTGTAGGCCAGGACCTTCTTATTCTGATCTAGCCAAAGCTGCTGGGGAACTCCGCTTCCCATAAGACCCTCTTCAGACATAAGCTTTATCATAGTGCTGTCAAAGTTCTTAAGGTCTTCATATCTTAAGAAGGGACTGTCCGCCAGGCTCCAGAGTCTACGGCAATGTTTGAAGCTCCAGCCGTTGCCCTCTCTTGGAAAGTCAATCCACTCCGGATGTCCAAACTCATTGCCCATAAAATTAAGATACCCTTCCGCGCCTAGAGATATTGTGATTAACCGCGCCATCTTATGCAGCGCAATTGCACGTTCCACCCCTAAGCTCCGGCCTTCCTTATTCATATGCCAGTACATTTCCTTGTCCGCCATCCTGAAAATAAGGGTCTTATCCCCAACCATGGCCTGATCATGGGATTCGACATAGCCTATCCGTTTTTCTCCCGGACGACTTGTGGTAAGCTCATGCCATAGCTGATATAGATCCCAATTGTCATCATTAGTCTTCAGAATATTAATCCAAAAGTCCGGCATCCCCATTGCCAGGCGATAATCAAATCCAATTCCTCCATCTGTTACAGGAAGGCACATACCCGGCATACCGCTCATGTCTTCCGCGATGCTTAGCGCATCCGGTCTGATTTCCTTGATCAGCTCATTTGCGAACTGGAGATATGTGATGGCTTCAATATCCGTATTCAGGCTGAAGTACTTACCATATTCATTAAAAGCAGTTCCCAGACCATGGTCACGGTAAATCATCGATGTTACGCCGTCGAACCTGAACCCGTCAAAATGATATTCTTCTAACCAGAATTTAATACAGGAGAGCAGAAAGTGTATTACTTCATGTTTCCCATAGTTAAAAAGCTTCGAGTCCCAGGCAAGATGGCAGCCGCGACTGCCGGAATGGAAAAACTGATGCGCGGTACCGTCAAACTCGTTGATGCCTTCGGCGAAGTTTTTAACCGCATGGGACTGCACTATATCCATCAGGACGGCGATTCCCAAACTGTGCGCCTTATCAACAAGAGACTTCAGCTCCTCTGGCGTTCCATACCAGGATGAAGCAGCAAAATAATTGGAAACGTGATATCCAAAAGACGCATAGTACGGATGCTCCATTATAGCCATTATCTGTATGGTATTATAGCCCAGCGCTTGTACGCGCGGCAGAATATTATCCTCGAACTCCTTGTACGTTCCAATGGCTTCTTTTTCCTGGGCCATGCCAATATGTGTCTCGTAAATCAGCGGTGGTTTTTCGCCATCTACACGGAAGTTTTCATCGCTCCACTTGTACGCTTCCTCCGGAGCCCAAATCTGCCCGCTGAAATCGTTATTCCTGGAATCCTGGATTACTTTTCTAATATACAGGGGAATGCGGTCGCGGTCGGTACCCTTGAACACGATGCGAACCTTGACGCGTGATTTGTGGGCGAGAGCTTCTTTTCCGGGAAGAAATATCTCCCAGTGCCCTTCCTCTTTTTTGGTGAGCGGGTGTGATGCCCGGTTCCAGTTGTTAAAATCTCCGATTAGAAACAATGCCTCCGCAGCGGGAGCCCACTCGCGATAATACCAGCCGCCCCCATTCTGGTGAAAGCCGAAAAAGTTATGACCGTTGGCGAAGTCTCTGAATTTGCCGGCCTCGCCAAGAAGCGATTTTTTAACCTGTGTGTAACAATTCATACGAAGCATTATATCCTTCTTATAGGGCTCTAACCAAGGGTCAATTTCAAGTATTTTAAGACCCGCTTCAGCGTTATGGGAAGTGTTTGTGGAGTTTGTAGCGTTTGTAGTGTTTGTAGCGTTATAGGAAGTATTTTTTTTCATCATACGGTCTCTCTCATCATACAGTCTCACTTCGAAGGCCCTTTCCGACCCTATTCCTTAACCGACTTTCTTTTCTAATATTTCCAATCGTTTTTCCAGTTTGGCGATGTCTGTAAAAACATATTTGTTAATCGTGTCTTTGACTTCGGTCATGTCCATTTCCAAAGTTTTAACTGATCGTTTAATGTCCCTTATTTCTGTTGAATGCTCTTTGAGTATTGTGGAATGCTCTCTTAATATTGTCGAATGCTCTCTTAGTATTGTTGTATGCTCTCTTAATATTGTTGAATGTTCATTTAGTATTGTTGAATTCTCTTTTATTATTGTAGAATGCTCTTTGAGTACCGCGAGAATTTCTTTGAGGATTTCTTCCATATCTTTCCCTCCCTCACAAAGTATATCATATCCGCCCGAACATTAATAACTCAACATGGAGACTTAATTCAAATGGAGAGGATATGGACTCTTACTCAAAGTAAGAAGCACCCGACAGGGTGCTTCTTTGACTTTGTCTATGATCCAAGTGCCTCAACGACAGCATTTCCCATTTCCCGTGTTCCTAACACTTTATCGCCAGGTTTTGCTAAATCCGGCGTCCGGTAACCGTCTGCCAAGACGGCTTCAACCGCTCGCTCAATCATTTGAGCCTCTTCCTCCATATCAAACGAATAGCGCAGCATTAAGGCTCCTGAGAGGATTGTCGCTAAAGGATTGGCAATATTTTGCCCGGCAATATCCGGTGCCGAGCCATGGGACGGCTCATAGAGCCCTTTTGTGCCATTTAAGCTGGCCGAAGGCATCATCCCGATCGACCCGCCCAGCATTGAAGCTAAATCTGTGAGGATATCACCGAACATGTTCTCCGTCACAATCACATCAAATTGATTCGGCTGACGGATTAATTGCATGGCCGCATTGTCCACATACATATGCGTTAACTCAACGTCGGGATAATCCTTAGCCATTTCACTGCTGATTTCCCGCCAGAAACGGGATGATTCCAGCACATTCGCTTTATCGACTGAACAAAGTTTCCCCCGTCGTTTTCCGGCCATTTGAAAGCCGAGTTCGACAATGCGCCGGATCTCTTCCTCAGAATAGATCAATATGTCATAAGCACTCGCCGGGTCGGTTTTTCTGCCCTTCTCCCCGAAATAGAGTCCGCCGGTCAGTTCCCGCAAAACGACGAGATCAACGTCCTTGACCACCTCAGGCCGCAGCGTTGAGGCATCTACCAACATGGGGCTCATTTTTACTGGCCGGATATTCGCGTAAAGACCAAGGGCCTTTCTTATTTTAAGCAGCCCTCCCAATTCCGGACGTTCCCCAGCCGGCAGAGTATCCCATTTAGGACCACCCACTGAACCCATGAGAATCGCATCCGCCGCCTGTGCCGCCGCTAACGTTTCATCAGGCAAAGCCTTGCCCGCTTCGTCAATAGCTGCTCCGCCGATTAAACCGTAATTAAAATTCAGGCTCGTCGAGCGACCTTTGACCACCGCTTGTAAAACCTTAACCGCTTCCGGGGTAATCTCTGTTCCTATGCCGTCACCCGGGAGAACCAAAACATCAGGCATTTTTGTTCCTCCCTTTCACGTAGGGAACAAGCCCACCGCTGCGAATTAATTCCTGCATAAAGGGAGGAAAGGAAACTGCCTGATATTTGTGATGGGTCGTGAGATTCTCAATCGTACCCGACTCAATATCAACTTCTATCTCATTGCCTTCAGAAATTCCCGCCACAGCTTCCGGGCATTCCATAATCGGCAACCCAATATTTAACGCATTACGATAAAAAATTCGGGCAAACGACTCAGCAATCACCACTTTTATACCACAAACCTTAATGGCTATCGGGGCATGCTCGCGCGAGGAACCGCAGCCAAAGTTTTTCCCACCTACCATAATGTCCCCAGCTTTAACGTCCTGAGCAAAAGACGTACCCGCATCTTCCATGCAATGCGCCGCCAGATGTTCAGGAGTGGATTTATTTAAATAACGTGCCGGCAAAATGATATCCGTATCTATGTCATCCCCAAACTTCCACGCTCTTCCCAATCTAAGACACCTCCTCTGGATGGGCTATTTGACCCTTGAGAGCAGAGGCCGCTGCGACCGCAGGATTGGCTAAGTAAACTTCACTTTCCACGTGCCCCATGCGTCCCACAAAATTCCGGTTTGTGGTGGATACGGCCCGCTCCCCTTTGGCCAAGATTCCCATGTGACCACCCAAACAAGGACCACAGGTCGGCGTGCTGACGGCAGCTCCCGCCTCAATCAAGGTGTCAATAATTCCCTCACGCATTGCATCCCGTAGAATAGTTTGTGTTCCAGGGAAAACCAAACAACGGATTTCCGGGTGCACTTTCTTACCGCGCAGAATGTCCGCCGCGATCCGCAGATCTTCCAGGCGACCATTCGTGCAGGAGCCGATCACAACCTGGTCAATTTTAATCCCACTGGCTTCCCTTACTGATTTAGCGTTTTCCGGGGAATGAGGGAAGGACACTTGCAAAGGGATCTCGGATACTTTAAATTCCTGGACTTCCCTGTAATGAGCGTCTTGATCACTATAGTACAAAGGATACGAGCGACATGCTCGTCCTTCAAGATAAGCAAACGTTTTGTCATCCGGCGCGATAATACCATTTTTAGCGCCGGCTTCAATCGCCATATTGCAGATCGTAAAACGATTATCCATGGATAAGGCCGCTATTCCTTCGCCAGTGAACTCCATTGCTCGGTAGCGAGCCCCATCGACACCCAATTTCCCGATCAGATAAAGGATCAGGTCTTTCCCGCCGACCCATTTTTGAAACCGGGTTCCATGGAAGATAAACTTCATGGATTCCGGAACCCGAAACCAAGCTTCGCCGGTCGCCAACCCTGCTGCTAAATCTGTGCTCCCGACCCCTGTGGCAAACGCTCCAACAGCTCCATAGGTGCAGGTATGGGAGTCAGCGCCAATAATCAGGTCTCCGGGCAAAGTTAGTCCTTGTTCCGGCAACAGACAATGTTCAATACCCATCTGTCCCACTTCAAAATAATGTTCAATCTGCTGTTCTCTTGCAAAGTCACGCATCAATTTGCATTGTTCCGCCGAAGCAATATCTTTATTGGGCGCAAAATGGTCCGGAACAAGAGCAACCTTATTGCGATCGAAGACATTTTTCGTTTCTAACTTGGCAAACTCCTGGATCGCCACAGGCGCTGTAACATCATTTGCCAAGACAAAATCCAACTTCGCCGTGATCAATTGCCCCGGAACGACGTTATCCAGTCCGGCATGTTGCGCCAGAATCTTTTCTGTAATGGTCATGGACATTGCTCTTCCTCCCTCCCTTTAGCTGCATTTTCCGCTTTTATTTTAATCCAGCCCCGTCCGAACGCCCGGTATACGGCCGGGAGATAACCTAACACGCTTGCTTCAATAGTGAATAAACCTCTACTTACTCGTGTTTTTGAAGCCAGCTCATCATGCCTCTTAATTCTCCCCCAACCTTTTCAATCAGATGATTTTCTTCTTTGCGATTCATAGCGTTAAAAGCCGGTCGATTAACCTGGTTTTCGAGTAACCACGCTTTGGCAAAGCTTCCATCTTGAATTTCTTCCAGAACTTTTCCCATTTCCTGGCGAGTTGCTTGATTAATAATCCGTTTTCCGGTTATCAGATCCCCATACTGCGCGGTATCCGAGATAGAATAACGCATCCATTGTAAGCCGCCTTCATAAATCAAATCAACGATCAGCTTAAGTTCATGACAGCACTCGAAATAAGCAATTTCGGGCTGATAACCTGCTCCAACCAACGTATCAAAACCGGCTTTGATCAGTTCGGTAACCCCTCCGCAAAGGACTGCCTGTTCCCCGAACAAGTCTGTCTCTGTTTCCTCTCTGAAGGTTGTTTCCAGCACGCCGGCCTTCGTTGAACCAATTCCCTTGGCATAGGCCAGGGCTAATTCTTTGGCTTGACCTGTGGCATCTTGAAAGACCGCAATCAAAGACGGTACTCCCGCACCTTCCGTGTAAGTGCGGCGTACTAAGTGACCGGGGCTTTTAGGCGCTACCATAAAGACGTCGACGTCTCCGGGAGGAACAATTTGCCCAAAGTGAATATTAAAGCCGTGCGAAAAGACGAGCGCTTTCCCGGCTGTAAGATGTTCTTCTATTTCTGCATGATAGACCCTGCTTTGCAGCTCATCAGGAAGCAAAATTTGAATAATATCCGCTTGTGCCGCTGCCTCGGGAACCGTCATAACCTCCATGCCTGCCTCAACCGCCCGCTTCCAGTTGACACTTCCCGGTAAGTCCGCAACCAGTACCTTAAGTCCTGAATCTTTGAGATTTTGGGCCTGGGCATGCCCTTGGCTCCCAAATCCCATAACCGCAATGACTTTCCCTTTTAACAACTCCAGATTCGCATCTACCTCATAATACATTTTTGCCATTTTTGCTTACTTCCTTTCAATTATGAGTCTTTCCCTCAAACAGACCAGATATCATATATACTATACCACACCATCCAGAATCCTTATAATTCAGATCGCAACATGGCTATCTTGCCTGTTCTGACCAGTTCTAATAACCCATAGGGACTAATCGCGTTAACAAACGCATCAATTTTGGCAATATCCCCGGTCAACTCAACAGTAATAGTGCTTCTACCCATATCTACAATTCGTCCCCGGAAAACTTCGACTGTCTGGAAAACCACTGCTCGAGTTTCCGGGCTGACTTCAACCCGGATTAACGCCAGCTCTCGCTCAACAACACTTTCCCCCGTCAGATCCGAAACTGTATGCACAACCACCAGTTTACTGAGTTGATTTCTCACCTGCTCAATGACCTGATCATCACCGTCTACGACAATCGTCATCCTCGAAATATCAGGATCTTCCGTCTGACAGACTGTCAGGCTATCGATGTTATACCCCCTGCGAGCGAACAAGCCCGCTACCCGGATTAAAACTCCGGGGTGGTTCTCCACTAGGACTGCAAGTGTATGCAACATGTTATTACCTCACAATCATTTCAGTAATATCTTTACCCGGCGGAATTAAGGGCAATACAGCTTCGTCCGGGGAGATCGTAAAATTCACCAGCACCGGCCCGGAATGTTTGATTGCCTCCGCTATGGCACTTTGAACCTGCTCAGTGGAATCGACATTAATTCCCAGCATCCCATAGGCCTCCGCTACTTTGACAAAATCCGGATTGCCATCGAGCTGTGTTTGACTATACCGCCCCCCATAAAAACTCTTCTGCCATTGGCGAACCAGGCCAAGGACGCCATTGTTCAGTAAGATAATTTTAATCGGAAGTTTGTTCTGAGCAATAGTTCCTAACTCCTGGAGCGACATCTGTAAGGAACCGTCTCCCGTTATCAAAACCACCAAAGCTTCAGGACGGGCAACTTGCGCCCCTACAGCGGCAGGAAGTCCATAACCCATAGCTCCCAGTCCACAACTGGTCGCATAATTGCGTGGGTTCACTGTCGGATAATACTGAGCGGCCCACATTTGATGCTGGCCTACATCAGTTGTGATGATCGTATGCTCATCAGTAAGCTCTCCCAGACATTCGATTACCATTTGGGGTGTAAGTCTGTCCAAATCATAGCTCAAAGGATGATCTTTCTTCCAAACACGTAATTGGTTCCACCAGTCGGCAACCTGAGGAACAGTGAACCCCGGTAAGATGTCCAATAATTCTTCCAGGACAGAGCGGGCATTCCCAACAATTTGAATATGCGTTTTTACCACTTTGCTTATCTCCACGGGATCGATGTCGATATGAACGACTTTTGCTTTAGTGGCAAAACGATGGCCTAAACCGCTGGTCACCCGGTCATCAAAGCGTACCCCCACCGCAATCAGCAAATCACAATCATCCACGGCATAATTCGCCGTCACCGTTCCATGCATGCCAACCATTCCTAATAAATTAGGATGCCCGAAAGGCAGGCTTCCAATGCCCATCAAAGTCGTGACTACCGGTAAATCTGCTGTTTCGGCTAACTGCCTCAGAACTCCTTCTGCTCCTGCCGTAACCACACCGCCCCCGGCATAAAGTACAGGTTTTCGACATTCCGAAAGTGCCTTCGCCACTTCATCGATTTCATCGTTATTTCCCCTGCCAAACACTTTGTACCCCTTCAATTTCATATCCGCAGGAAAGGGTTCAACATTTTCCTGTGCTAAAACGTCCTTCGGGAGATCGATGAGCACAGGCCCAGGTCGGCCTGTTCGAGCAAGATAAAAAGCCTCTTTAACAATCCGCGGCAGCTCCCTCGGATCTTTAACCAAATAAGAGTGTTTGGTTATGGGTATCGTAATCCCGATAATATCCGCTTCTTGAAAAGAGTCACATCCGAGCAGACCCGTAGGAACCTGCCCCGTTAAAACGACTAAAGGGATAGAATCTGCATAGGCATTGGCAATACCCGTTACGAGATTCGTCGCCCCCGGGCCGGATGTTGCTAAACAAACCCCTACCTTTCCACTAACTCGAGCATAACCATCCGCCGCAAACACCACTCCTTGTTCATGACGTGCCAATACGTGTCGAATGGGACTATCCAGAAGGGCATCGTACAATGGAAGTAACACGCCACCCGGATAACCGAAAAGAACGTCAACACCTTCTTGCTGTAAGGCATTTAATAAGACCGTTGCCCCTTTTAATCCTTTTTTTTCTTCACTCATACTCATTTTCCCTTCCAAACTCATCTGCCTGTTGCCTTTTAACACTTCTCCGGGAACTCCATCTCCGGTTTCTTGCCCATCAACTAAATCACCGGCATCCACTAAAATAAATAGCCCAAGCGTAGTCCCCAATATCGTGGAACTTTCCGCTTGGGTTTTTTCTACCCACGGTGTAAATCCAATCTGGATTCTGTACCGCTCGGACCAGACAGATTCTCCCCGGTCTAAGGACCTCT